>JBILIX010000096.1:0-6912 GCA_044368835.1 Flavobacteriales bacterium
GCGGTTAGAACCAGTTACCTCTACTTCGAGGTAGCTCAATCCGCGCAAACCGCAATCGATTGAAGGGGTGTCGTTTGCTATAATGGAAGTGTCGCTGATCAGAATGACATCGCTTTTGAGTCGCTCTTGATTAGCCTTTACAAACGGACCCAAGTTATTGCTGCCACATTCCTCTTCACCTTCAATCATGAATTTGATGTTGCACGGAAGCGTGTCCGTTTTCATCATGGCTTCAAACGCCTTCACATGGGAAAACATTTGGCCTTTATCGTCGCAAGATCCTCGCGCGAAAATCGCTCCATCGGGGTGGACTTCCGTTGTACGAATAGTGGGTTCAAATGGTGGTGTATGCCAAAGCTCAAACGGATCGGCCGGCTGCACATCGTAGTGTCCATATACGAGCACGGTAGGCAATGAAGCGTCGATCAACTTCTCGCCATACACGATGGGGTGACCCTTGGTAGCGCACACCTCCACGTTGTCGGCGCCCGCATTGCGCAAGTGGTCTGCTACCACATCGGCACAGCGCGCCACATCGGCGGTATATTTTGGGTCGGCACTCACACTTGGAATGCGCAGTAATTCGAAGAGTTCGTCCAGAAAGCGTTGCTTGTTTTCCTGAATGTATTGGGTAGCTTTTTCCATATCCGTTTATTTGGGCGACGAATGTAGTCTACAATCAAATTTGTTTTGTGAAACAGGAAAGAGTGCTGAAATTCGCCGCGCATGGAAATACGACCGCAACCCTCATTCGACAACACCGAAATTGCTTTCAGTGGCAAAACAAATGGTGAACTGAAACGCGCCTACTGGCTTTTCAAACTAATAGGAAATCCGGCGCTGGTTGTAGCAGGCCGCATATTCACCAACATTGCTCTCACGCTGCGCATCCCCATCGGCTGGGCTCTGCGAGGCAACATTTTCAAGCAGTTTTGTGGTGGCGAAACCATCATTCAGTGCGGGCGTGCGGTCGAATCGCTCGGAAAATTCGGTATCGGTACCATACTCGATTATTCGGTGGAAGGAAAAGAAAGTGAAGCCGATTTCGAAAACACCAAAGCCGAAATCATACTCACTGTACAAGAGGCTGCTCGCAAAGGTTCTATTCCGTTCAGTGTTTTCAAAATAACCGGCATTGCTCGTTTCAGCCTGTTGGAAAAAGTGAATGCAAAGCAACCTCTTTCCGACACTGAAAAACTAGAATGGGAGCGTGTTCAGGCGCGTGTCGATGCGATTTGCGCCCAAGCTGCGCAACTAGCTGTACCCATTTTCATTGATGCGGAAGACAGCTGGATTCAAGATGCGATTGATGATTTGGCCGACTCAATGATGGCCAAATACAATACATCCTGCGCCATCGTTTACAATACCATTCAACTCTACCGTCACGACCGACTCGCGTTTCTCAAAACATCGCATCAAAAAGCCATTCAGCACAATTACTTCCTGGGTGTAAAATTGGTGCGGGGAGCCTACATGGAAAAGGAGCGCACACGAGCTGCAGAACTTGGCTATACCGACCCCATTCAACCCAACAAAGAAGCCAGCGACCGTGATTTCGACCAAGCTGTCCATTATTGCCTGGACCACATCGATCGAATTGCGGTGTGTGCCGGAACGCACAACGAGAAGAGCAGCCTGCAACTAGCCGCTGCCATGGAAAGCCGCAACATACCACGCAACGACAAGCGTGTGTTTTTTGCGCAACTGTTTGGGATGAGCGATCACATTAGCTACAACCTGGCGAACGCCGGATTCAACGTAGCGAAGTATTTGCCATACGGCCCCATTCGCGAGGTCATTCCTTACCTCATACGCCGAGCTCAGGAAAACACCTCCGTGAAGGGTCAGACAGGAAGAGAACTTACACTGATTTTGCGGGAGATGCAACGCCGTAAGGAGAAGTAAAGAATCGTTTCCTTCATTGTAATGGCGAATCCCTTAATACTTCGGGTTTCATTTGCTCGTATACCTTTCTAGCAATGCGGCAGCGGCCAAGCCTGTTAGAGCGCCGAGTAGGTCTGCAAGCCAGTCCAGCATATCGCCGGAGCGCTCATCGGTGAATGAATATTGCACCCACTCTAGGGATGCCCCATAGACGGCACACGCTAATGCAACCAACAAAATAGAACTGCGCATTTCTCTTTTTGAATCGCGCGCCAACAAACTGATTGCAGCCAGCAGAAAGAACAATATGGCGTGTAGCCATTTATCGGCAAAAGGAAAATCGAATCGGCTTACACGTTCGGTATCGACCGGCGCAACATGCACCACAAAAACAAAAGCCGCCCAAATCCATTGGGCGGCTCTGAAGAGTTGTTTATTTCTAAATGAGCTATTCATTTGCTCATGCTTGTGCAAGCTTAAAGCGAAGCTTCGTATGCTGCCGCATCCATCAGATGGCTCATGTCGGCGCCGGCATCGATTCTAACTTTGATCATCCAGCCGCTCTGGTAAGGATCATTGTTTACCGCTGCAGGGTCATCAGCCAATGCACCATTCACCTCGATGATTGTGCCCATTACAGGCATGTACAAATCGCTCACGGTCTTTACCGCTTCTACAGTCCCGAAAACTTCGTGAGCTGCAAAGGCTTGGCCGTTGGTTTCGATTTCTACAAACACGATATCGCCCAATTCACCTTGAGCGAAGTCAGTAATTCCTATGGTGGCTACATCACCTTCGATGCGCATCCATTCGTGGTCTTTTGTGTACTTTAGGTCTGCCGGAAAATTCATATTGGATTTTTTTTCAGCACCAAATGTAAAGGCAACCTGCCGCATTGTATGAATTCCGCGAAGGAAACTTTAATTTTTGTGCATGGCTTGAAAATAAAAGTACATTCGTTCAAAAATGAGATAATGGATTTTAGCGTATCCCAATTGTTGATTCTTGTGCTCATAGGGCTTTTGGCCGGGGCGCTCAGCGGCTTTGTGGGCGTTGGTGGGGGAATCATAATCGTACCCGCCATGATCTACTTTATGCACATGAATCAGATGCAAGCACAAGGTGTTAGTCTTGCCTTGCTGATGCTTCCGGTAGGCGTTTTGGGGGTTATGAACTACTACAAAGCCGGGCACATTCAATTCAACTACGTACTTATAATGGCCGTGGGATTTGTACTGGGCAATTACTTCGGATCCAAATACGCCATGCGCGTACCCGAGCACAAAATAAAATTCCTGTTTTCACTTCTCATGCTCTACGTGGCAGTTCAAATGCTTTGGAAAAGCGGTGCGAAATGGGCGTCTGAACTTTATTGAGGCCCTGCGCCTTCATTCGGATACAATAGACTTACGGAATAAAGAACTGAGGGTGGGAATTATTCTTCCGTCATTAGATTGGGGAACCTTCGTAGAATTTTATCGAGGACTTGCTGCATGCGCTCTTCGCCGGTTCCACTTACAACCTCTACCGTTTTGCCATCGTTGAACAAGTCTTCCATATAGATGGCAAATAATCGATCGCGGTCTTCTGCGTTCTCGCGCAGTGGGTCGCTCTCCCAAGGGAAATCGGGCTGACACACAAGGTACAAATCGAAATCGTAGGTTTCTTTCATCATGGCAATCTCCTCGTTCGCTTCACCGAAGCGTTCGCGCCACCAGATGTCCAACACGTAAAAATCGGTATCTACTATGAGAGCATCGCTGTTCGACTTGAATGCCTTGTTGAGCAACTCGGATGTTTTACGAGCAATATTGAGCACATCTTCCCTCGAATAGACATAGCCTTCTCCTTTTTTTTGGAGATACTCTCGCGCGTATTCCTTTACGACGCGTGCATCAAATATTCGCTCAGAAAGCCAATTACACAACGTTGACTTCCCACAACACTCAGGCCCTGTAATGGCAATTCTAATCATAACTCAAAAAAATGCAACTCAAAAAATCCGTCTATCGACATAAAAAAATAGAGCACAAACATACATGCCGCAACGTATAAACGCCTACGGAAATAGATGAAAATCGATAGCGTATTAACAGCCAAAAGATAAAGCCAACACGCGTGGACCTGGTACATCATGAGCCAGGTGGCAAGCATCCCCCAGGAGGCTACCATCGCATCGAGATATGGGAAATTCGCTGAAGTGAACCGTTTTAAAGCGCCGCCCCACACAATTGCAATCCCGACGCTCAATGTGAAAAGAAAGAGATGAACCTCTAACTCTATTTGCCATTTCGACCACCCACCTTGCACGTTGAGCCAACCCACAACTGCAGAAACAACATAAACGATTTGCAGCACCGGTTCAGCATAGAGTTTTTCCCGCCAACTCAACACCAGCAAAAGCAGCGGCCCCAGCACACCCATTGGAAAAGCCCACTCACTCTCGTTGAGATAAAACAACGTAAACAGCAAATTGGAAATTACCGCCGACCATTCTAATACGTGCTTAGTAGAAACTCCAGAATGGACCTGTGCGTTGTCTTTTTCGTTCAATTTCTTGGTGTTTGCTCGATTATTTCTTTACTTAGGCAAAAATCTATTAAATCTCATTAGAAGATGAAGCAAATCTTTACATTTCTATTTGCATTATTGGCTTTGCAACAGAGCGCGCTCGCGCAGCGCATCTGCGGCACTACCGAATACCAACAGATGCTGGAACAACAAGACCCAAGCATTATTAATCGCCGCGAAGAAATTGAACAGTTCACGCGCGATTACTTAATCAACAATCCGCAAGGAGACCGTGCATTAGTGACTATCCCAGTAGTAGTGCATGTGGTTTATAACACAACCGCTGAGAACATCAGCGACGCTCAAATTCAATCGCAGATAACCGTACTTAACCAGGATTTCAGAAGACTGAATGCCGATGTTGCAAATACGCCTTCCGCTTTTTCAGGTCTAGTTGGCGATGCAAACATCGAGTTTTGCCTAGCGACCACAGACCCGAACGGAAATCCTACCAATGGTGTTTTGCGTGTACCTACTTCGGCAACTTCGTTCAGTACAAACAACACGGTAAAATCCTCTACATCTGGTGGGTCTAACGCTTGGAACGCTTCAAGATACCTCAACATGTGGGTGTGTGACATTTCAGGATCTATTCTAGGGTATGCTCAATTTCCGGGTGGATCAGCCAGCACCGATGGTGTTGTAATTGACTATCAATATTTCGGTACAAACGGCACCGCCACAGCACCTTTCAACAAAGGCCGCACAGCAACCCACGAGGTGGGCCACTGGCTGAATCTGTTTCATATCTGGGGCGACGATGGCACGGGCTGTACAGGCAGTGACCAGGTTACAGATACTCCGAACGCTGCAGGCTCCAACGTTGGTTGCCCTGCCTTCCCTCGAGTAACATGCAGCAATGGTCCAAACGGTGATATGTTCATGAACTACATGGACTACACTGATGACGCATGTATGTATATGTTTTCCAACGGACAGGTAGCTCGCATGCAGGCATTGTTTGCAACCGGAGGTGCCCGTGCTTCTCTTCTAACCAGCAATGGATGCGGAACCCCAACACCCGCACTATGCGGCGCTGTAACAGGGTTGACGTCTGGTTCTATAACACAAACCGGTGCCACCATAAGCTGGGCTGCTGTAAGCGGAGCTACAGGCTATGTGCTCCAGTACAAACCTGCCTCTTCCACTGTTTGGACAACCGTAAACGTTGCAACTACTTCATTTGCTATTACAGGATTGACTGCAGGTACAGCATACAATGCGCAAGTGCGTTCTGTTTGCTCTGCAGGTAACGGTTCGTTTACTGCAATTAACTTCACCACTGCGAGTCCTACAACGTCTTGCACCGACACCTACGAGAACAATAACACAACCGGCACAGCGAAGACCATTGCGGTAAATACCAATATCACAGCGCGTATTGGCTCAAGCACCGATAAAGACTGGTTTAAATTTTCGAATACCTCTTCGGCAAGAAATATTCGAATCGATCTTTCGAATTTACCCGCGGATTATGATGTGCGTTTGTATAACCCAAGCGGAACTCAAGTTGCTATTTCTCAAAACAGTGGAACAACAGCAGAGGTAATTACCTACAACACAACAACAACCGGCACTTGGCGCATACAGGTATATGGCTACCAAGGTGCATTTAATTCAACCTTGTGTTATACACTGCGCGCATCCATCAGCGCCTCTACCTTCCGCGAAGGTGAAGAAACTCCTGCTGTAGATCTCAATTCTACTCCTTCAGATTCTGACGTAGTGATTGCGAACGTATTCCCGAATCCAACCAACGGAAAACTGAATGTAATCCTCGAAGCATCAGAAGCACATAACACCCAACTCCGCATCTGTGACATCACAGGACGCACTGCGCTTCAGCAGAATGTAGCTTGCGTATCGGGCAGCAACACCATCATACTCGATATGGAATCGTTGCCGAATGGGTACTACTTGCTTGTGATTGACAATGGCAATGCCAGCTCAACCATGCGTGTAGTGAAGAACTAACAGCGCAATAGGTCATAAAAAAACCCCCGAAAATTCGGGGGTTTTTTATTGCTTTTACAATTGGTTATCAGTGTTGCACTTTGTGAATGAAGTCTTCGTAACCGATTGCTATTTCATTCAATGAACACTTTTCCTTCACCACTGCAATCATCTTTTCTTCGTAAAGAAAATCGTATACATTCTTTGCCTCTTCTTTTTTGGCCAGCGTCTGCTTGGCAAACTCGGTGAGCATCTCGTCTTCCATAGGCAAACCATACTGAGCATAGCGCGATGCAAGCACTTGCTTTACGTGTGTTAAGGCATCATCCTGACTCACGCGCAATTCGTATTTGCGAATGATTTTGCCTTCGATTAATTCCCAACGCAATTGCGCAGCGTAGAACGGATAATCATGCTCTACCATTTCAACCGTTACAGGCTTCTCATTGGTGAGTTGGATATAACGCTTCAAAAACGCGTCGGGCAATTTTGGATCCACGC
>JBILIX010000097.1:0-6856 GCA_044368835.1 Flavobacteriales bacterium
AGCAGGAGTAGTGCCCGTGAAGATCGATGCATGACCAGGCCCTGTATAGGTCGGCATGTAGTTGTAGTGGAGGTTGTGGCAAACAAAGCCTTCCTCGACGAGCCGTCGGAAGCCGCTCTTACCGAAGTCGTTCCAATAACGCAGCAAATAATCATAGCGCATTTGGTCAACAGTAATTCCGACAATCAATCGGGGGGATTGCCCCATGTTTCCTGCATTCGACTGAGCAAATGTTTCGGCAGGCCGACAGGAAATCATGAACAACACTGCCAGAGCAGCAACGAGTAAATAACACATCGATTTCATAGGGCCTAAATTAATAGGGCCGAGCTAAGCCAAATCAACAAGTCCAAACTTTGTTGAATCAGTTACGCACTCATATGCGTTGATACCATTGCGCAATGAAATAAAACAACAACAAACTCAATAAGACACTCAGCACTACATACGTCCACGCGAGCATGGTGTGACCTGCTTTCATCAACTGCACGGTTTCCAGACTGAATGTGGAAAACGTACTGAGGCCGCCGCAAAAACCAACAGCCGCCAATTGCCAAAGCAATTCATTCTCTGACTTTACGCCCGAGGCGAAAAGCCAGCCAATAACGCCTGCTGCAACCGCATTCGCTGCAAGGGTAGCCCACGGAAACAATCCGTTAAGTGGCGCCATCATCGATCCAATTGCAACCCGTGCAAGCGATCCCAATCCACCTCCGATAAATACCATTAGCCATTTCATAGGGCGGTCTCCCTCTTTTCAAATCTGCCATACACCCAATGCATCAAAAAGCCGGCGGTGCCACCGTATGCAAAACCAACCAAAACATCGAGCGGATAATGAACGCCGAGATAAATCCGACTGTAGCCAATGAGCACTACCCACGAACCGATGGCGGCATATACCCACTTGCTCAACGGCTTCATGAGTAAAACAAAAAAAACAGAGACTCCTGCAAAATTGCTCGCATGGTTGGAAAAGAATCCATAGCGACCACCCTTGTAAAAATTACCTAGTTCATCTTGCACCATGTGCACCAGTCCCTGCAAACGAGGGTTGTGTGTTGGCCGCAATCGCATGACGGTTTCTTTCACTGTTTTGACAGCTACAAAATCGGTTAGGAAAAGCAGGCCGGCTATACACAGCAATGCAATAACAGCGTTAAGCCTTGATTTTCTGGAAAACAGCATATAGACCATCCATGCATATACAGGGGTCCACAACCACATCTTACTTGCATACCACATGAACGTATCGCACAGCGCACAATGTGCGCTATTGAGAAGCAAAAACAACTCTTCATCCAGTTGTTTGATTGTATCAATCATGCTGCAAGTTGCTAATTGTACATTGAATCGATTTCTGCCTTCCAGTTTGCGCTTATCTGTTTGCGCTTGAGCTTTAGGGTAGGAGTAATTTCAGCAGCATCGATCGTGAAAGCACGAGGCAATAAACGGAACGCCTTTACTTGCTCCCAATTACCAAATCGCGCATTGATACGATTAATTTCTTCCTCCAACATTTTCATAACGCGAACATCCTTCAACCAATTCATCTCCTGATCAACGGCAACACCCGCCCTAACGGCCCACTCCTTCAGAGCAATATACTCCGGTACGATGAGGGCAGCCGGAAACTTTTGCCCGTCACCCACAACGATGATTTGTTCAATGTAAATGCTCTCCTTCATGGCGTTTTCCAACACCTGCGGCGCAACATATTTACCACCTGAGGTCTTGAAGAGTTCCTTCTTGCGATCGGTAATTCGCAAGAATCCATCTTTTATCTCGCCGATATCGCCCGTTGCAAACCAGCCATCCTTCAACACTTCTGCGGTCTTCTCCGGCTCACGGTAATAGCCCATCATCACGTTAGGGCCTTTGCATAAAATCTCACCATCCGATGCAATTTTTACTTCGACATCGGCAATCACTTTTCCTACAGAGCCGGGCCTCAACATGGAGGGCTTACGCAATGTGTTCACCGATATTACCGGCGATGTTTCCGTAAGGCCATAGCCTTCCAAAACCGGAATTCCTGCGCCATTGAAAAACTTGGCAAGGCGCATTTGAAGTGCTGCACTACCGGAGGCAACACCCCTGATTTCTGTCAAACCCAATGCGGCTTTCACTTTCGAGAAAACCAGTTTTCGGGCAATGCTCAACTGAAACTCATACCACGCTCCGTTAGCTCCATCGGGCTCCCAACGCAACGCCAAATCGTGCGCCCACGAAAAGAGCTTTTTCTTTATTCCCGTGTTGGCCATTCCCTTCTGATAAATTCCATCGTAGAACTTTTCAAACAAACGGGGCACACCGGTGAAAATATGCGGACGCGCTACCGCCAGATCGTCCTTAATCGTATCCATGCCTCCGAGATACATATGAATGCCGTTTGCTATATACGTGTAATGAAGCATGCGCTCATAGATATGTGAAACCGGCAAAAAACTTAGACAATGACTCTTCCCCTTCTCGAGTAATGGCAGGCGCTCCTCGCAATTGATAGCGTTGCTGGCTATGTTGCGATGGCTGAGCATTACACCTTTTGGCAACCCTGTGGTGCCCGATGTATAGATAATCGTTGCCAAATCTTCCTCGTTCACTTCGCTGCTCAATCGCTCCACTTCCGAAGCAGGAATCGACTCACCCAACCCAAAAATCGAAGTCCAGTGAAGCGCTCCTTCTACAGCATCGAACGTATACACCTCCTGCAGGGAAGGGCATTTCGACTGTATTCCCTTAATCTTTCGAAACAACTCCTCATTCGAAACGAAACAGAAACGAGCCTCGGCGTGATTCAAAATGTACTCGCAATCTTCAGGAGTCATGGTTGGATATATGGGCACATCCACGGCACCAATTTGCATGATGGCATTATCCATCACATCCCATTCATGGCGATTGGCATGCGTAATGAGCGCAACCCGATCTCCGGGCTTCACCCCCATGGCAATCAGTCCTCGGCTTGCATGCTGCATTTGATCAACAAATTCGCGGGTAGAAATACTGATCCACTCACCGCCCACCTTGGAGGTCATCATTCGTTCAAGCGGATACCGTTCCAATTGGTAGTAGGCAAAATCAAACAGTCGCTTCGGTGAAATCATAAGGCTTTGGTTTTGGGTAAAATTATTGAAGGCTATGCGAAAAATCGCCGCTTCCTGCAAATTCCGTCAATCGTCCTATTTTCGCGGACAAATTACGAGCTATGAAAAAAATCGCGGTTGTTGGTGCAGGTCAAATGGGCAATGGAATTGCGCACGTTTTTGCACAAAACGGTTTTCCGGTTAACCTCATCGATGTGAAGCAAGAGGCATTGGATAAAGCATTGGCCACCATCAGCAAAAACCTAGATCGTCAGGTCGCCAAAGGAACTCTCACCGAAGAATTAAAAGCCTCAACGCTGGCAAACATTAGCCTTTGTACCGACATGGCTTCTGCTTGCTCCGACCGTGATTTAATTGTGGAGGCCGCAACTGAAAACGTCGATTTAAAACTTAAGATTTTCGGTCAGCTCGACTCGTTTGCTCCGGCACATTGCATTTTGGCCAGCAATACATCCTCCATTTCCATTACTCAAATTGCAGCGGCCACTAAGCGCCCTCAACTGGTTATAGGAATGCACTTCATGAATCCCGTTCCGGTAATGAAGCTGGTAGAAGTTATTCGCGGTTACTCAACCACCGATGAAGTAACAAAGCATGTAATTGAACTCTCATCCTCTATCGGAAAAATTCCGGTTGCCGTACACGACTATCCCGGGTTTGTTGCCAATAAGATACTCATGCCGATGATCAACGAAGCGATATGCACGTTGTATGAAGGCACAGCGGGCGTTGAAGAAATTGATACCATCATGAAACTCGGAATGGCGCATCCCATGGGGCCACTGCGCTTGGCCGACTTCATCGGTCTCGACACATGCCTTTCCATATTGCGTGTGCTTCACGATGGATTTGGAAACCCGAAATACGCTCCATGCCCATTGCTGGTAAACATGGTAACTGCCGGAAAATTGGGCGATAAAAAAGGAGAAGGTTTTTACAACTACGCCGATCCCAAAAACCCTGTTGTATCAGCGTCGTTCAGAAAATCCTAAACGATTACTCTGCGATCTCTTCACCGGTTTGAGGCTCTTCGAAGTCGAGCATATCCTTGGCCTGAAGAATATTGTACCAAGTAAGAAGCTTACGGATATCGGATTCGTACACTCGTTCCTCATCATAATCCGGAAGAATTTTCTTCATTGCATCTCTCAACTCCTTGCCATCACTTTTCGGATCGGGTGCAGGGCCTCCATCAAATGCAGCCTTTGCTTTGAGAAATATCTCACGAAGCGGAACATCCGCCTCATACGTAAACATGGTAATGTCGCCAAGAGCGCTTACTTTTTGAGTAGGATGAACAGGCATGCGCTTGCCATCAACCAACGACTCAACGATAATAGTGGCACGACCACCTGTAATGAGCTTAAATATGCCTGGCTTTCCTGCAACGGAAAGAACTTTTTCCAACTCAGTCTTCATAGAAGCAATAAAATTTTGGCGGCAAATATCGTAGAACTAGAAGTTAAATGCATCGGCACGCTCGGTTTGTGTATAAAACCCAAACCTATCGAACACCGAAGGGCACATCGTTCAGCCATTGCAGCTCCGTTTGCGATGAGAGATAATGACAACATGAGGTATGAAGTCCATTGGTAATAAGCAAATAATCAGCCCCCAGGGATCGATTGTAGAGAGCCGCTTGGTCGAGAACCGCCTGATTGATGCTCACCTCCGGGGCCTTGCATTCGGCCACAAGAACCGGCTTCATTTCGGAATTGCGTATAACCACATCTGCTCTGCGGGTTAGGCCGTTGTAGCGCAGGGTCTTTTCAACTTCCATAAGCCCTTCGGGCCAACCGCGGTGATCGCGCAAGAAATGAATGAGGTGCTGCCGCACCCACTCCTCCGGTGTGAGAGCAACCCACTTTTTCCGCACCACATCCCAAACCTGATAGGCATCATTCGCAGAGCGCAAACGCAAATCGGGCTGAGGAAAATGAAGCTTCTGCATGTTTCGGTTTACATTTGAGCGATGAAGTGAATTGCTTCAACAAAGAAACAAAGAACACCGCAAGATGGAATCGAAAGAAGAAATCGTGAAGAATTGGTTGCCGCGATATACCGGCGCCACACTCGAACAGTTTGGAAGCTATATACTGCTCACAAACTTCGATGGCTATCTACAAAAATTCGCGGAATGGCACAACGTTGAAATTATCGGAAAGGGCAAAGCGATGCCAATGGCTACAGCGGACGGCATTACCATGATTAACTTCAGCATGGGCAGCGCAAATGCCGCCACTATCATGGATCTGCTCAGTGCCATCATGCCTAAAGCCGTTTTGTTTCTGGGTAAATGCGGCGGTTTAAAAAAGAAAAACCAGCTGGGCGATTTTATACTACCCATTGCAGCCATTCGTGGAGAAGGAACGAGCAACGACTATTTCCCTACCGAAGTACCTGCCATGCCTGCCTTCACATTGCAGCGCGCCGTATCATCTACCATCCGCGACTTTGCTCTCGATTACTGGACGGGCACTGTGTACACCACAAACAGAAGAGTTTGGGAGCACGACCTGCAATTCAAAGAATATCTGCGTCAAATTCGAGCCATGGCTATCGACATGGAAACAGCAACACTTTTCATGGTGGGGTTCGCCAATAAAATTCCAACCGGTGCATTGCTGTTGGTCAGCGACCAGCCCATGATTCCACAAGGAGTTAAAACCAGCGAAAGCGACCAGAAGATTACCAGCAACTTTGTCGAAAAACACATCCAGGTGGGCATTGCTGCGTTGAAAGAAATTCGTGATGACGGTCAATCGGTTCGCCATCTGCGTTGGGACTAATCTCTAAACTTACCTTGGCGACCACCCTACATGGAACATCTACGCATCATTCGCGACATAGAACTTAAAAACTTCAAGCCCATCTATTTCCTGATGGGTGAAGAGCCATACTTCATTGATGTAGTAACCGAATACATTGAGAACCACGTGCTCGATGAAGCCAGCAAGGCATTCGGACAAACCATTGTTTATGGACGCGACGTTTCGATGGAGCAAGTAATTTCATTGTCAAAGAGCTTTCCCATGATGGGCGACAAACAAGTCGTTATTGTGAAGGAAGCGCAAGACATGAAAGAATGGAAGAGCCGAAAAAAAGAAGACGACGATGAAGACATGAAACATCTGCTGCATTACCTGCAGCAACCCACGCCTTCAACATTGCTTGTATTCAACTACAAAAACAAAACGCTCGACAAGCGAAAGAAGGTATACAAGCAGCTTGAAAAACAAGGTGTCGTATTCGATTCGCAAAAAATAAAAGACTACAAACTTCCGGAGTGGATAGAAAACTATGTAAAGTCGCGGGGATTCAAGATTAATGGCGGTGCGGCACAACTGCTTGCGGAATACCTCGGTACCGACCTCAGTAAGGTAGTCAATGCAGTAAACAAACTTGCTATCATTCTACCTTCCGGCAGTGAAATCAATGGTCAGCATATTGAGCAAAACATCGGCATCAGTAAGGACTATAATGTTTGGGAATTGCAAAAAGCCCTCGGCCAAAAAGATGTGATGAAAGCGAATCGCATCATTCATTACTTCGAGGCCAACCCCAAATCGAATCCCATTCAAATGGTGTTGCCATCGCTGTATAATTACTTCGCAAAACTCGCTGCTTACATTTCGATTCCCGACAAGCGCAATGCCGCTTCAGAGCTAGGCATGACTACTTGGGCGCTCAATGATTACAAAGAAGCATCGTCCAAATTCACCGCTTCAAAAGTGGAACGCATCATTGGA
>JBILIX010000098.1:0-6847 GCA_044368835.1 Flavobacteriales bacterium
CTGGGCGCGGCACTGGGCCTTGATTGCTTCGTGAGCAATTTCGAGAGCGTGAATCATTTCTGCTTCAGAAACTTCCTTCATCTCTCCTTCCACCATAACGATGCTATCCAATGTACCGGCAACCATCAACTCAAGGTCGGCAGTGGCAAGCTGAGCCCACGTGGGATTCACTACAATCTGATCATGGATGCGAGCTACACGAACCTCTGAAATTGGTCCGTTAAAAGGAATGTCAGAAACGGCAAGTGCTGCTGATGCTGCCAAACCGGCAAGGCTATCAGACATATTCTCTTTATCGGCAGAAATCAGGTTTACGACTACCTGCACTTCAGCATGAAAATCATCGGGGAACATCGGACGCAAAGCGCGGTCGATGAGGCGTGCAACGAGGATTTCGTCATCATATGGACGGGCCTCGCGCTTGAAATAACCACCGGGAAAACGTCCGGCAGCGGCATATTTTTCTCGGTATTCAACGGTGAGTGGAAGAAAATCCACGCCGTCTTTGGCTTGCGTGCTGGCTACAACGGCAGCCAACAACATTGTATCTCCTTGTCTTACCACCACAGAGCCGTTGGCCTGCTTGGCAAGTTTGCCGGTTTCTATTGTCACCGGACGACCATCTCCCAAGTCTATGGTTTGGGTTACCAATTCGTAGTTCATTGCTTCTTTTTTCGGATAAAAACGTCGGTTAAAAAAAACGCGAAAAGGCAATTGTGTCCAATTGCCCTTTCGCTTGCGCAGTTTGCGCTGTATTATTTGCGGAGATCAAGCTCTTTAACAATAGCACGGTAGCGGGCAATTTCAGTCTTCTGCAAGTAGTCGAGCAAGCTACGACGTTTACCTACAAGACGGATAAGGCTGCGCTGTGTGCCAAAGTCTTTCTTGTTCACCTTCAAGTGTTCTGTGAGGTGGCTAATGCGAAACGTAAACAAAGCGATCTGGCCTTCTGCTGATCCTGTGTCTTTGTCAGATTTTCCGTGTTTCTTGAAAATCTCTTGTTTTTTTTCTGATGTAAGGTACATGCTAATACTTGTGTAAGTGATTGTTATGTGTTTCCCGATTGCCGAAAACTTTCGGTTTTTAAGGGGTGCAAATGTAGCACATGCCCTTGCGTTGTCACCAAAGTTTGTGAAGTTTTTTTTTCGCGCGCTTGAAATTGCACCAATGCCCCTAATTTCGCCCCTCTAAAATTCCATTATTTAATCCCATGAAAAAATTTATTCTCTGCCTTGTTGCTTGCGGTAGCATGCTCAGCAGCTGCGAACAAAGCAAAGTCAGCAATGTCAAAATGAAAGACCAGCGCGATAGCTTGAGCTACACCATTGGTCTGAGCATTGGTAGCAGCTTCATGCAAAGCGAACTGACCGACTTGAACTATGAACTGCTTATTAAAGGTATGAAGGACCAAAAGGATAGCACAGGCGCAATGGAACTGCAAGAGGCCGAAGCCTTCATCCAAGAGGTCATGATGAAGAAGCAAGAAGCAAAAGCTGCGGTTGATAAGGATGCTGGCGTAAAGTTTTTGGCTGAAAACAAAAGCAAGCCCGGTGTAATGTCTACAGCAAGCGGCCTTCAATACCAAGTTATGAATGAAGGAACCGGAACGAAGCCATTGGCGACTGATATGGTAACAGTGCATTACCATGGCACAACCATCGACGGTACCGTATTCGACAGTTCGGTTGATCGCGGCGAGCCTGCATCTTTCGGTCTTAACCAAGTTATTCCGGGCTGGACAGAAGGCGTTCAGTTGATGAGTGTGGGTAGCAAATACAAATTCTTCATTCCTGAAAACCTTGCTTACGGCGCTCAATCGCCAAGCCCTGTAATTAAGCCATATTCAACGCTGATTTTCGAAGTTGAGCTCATCAGCATTGACTCAACTGGCAACAAATAAGGGTCGCCGCTGTTAGCAAAAAAAGGAACGGCACTTGTTTTCTGAATGTACATTTGCCGCCCGAATTAGATACATGCAGACTATTTGACAGAGTAAACCAATTGGCCTGCGAATTGTTATCTAGGGAAATGATTTTAAATTAAACAGAATATAAAATGGCAACACAAATCACGGATCAAAACTTCGCCGAGCTGGTTCAAAACAGTGAAAAGCCTGTGATGATTGACTTTTGGGCTGAGTGGTGCGGTCCCTGCCGCATGGTAGGTCCTATTGTTGACGAGATTGCAAATGACTACGAAGGCAAAGCTGTAGTAGGCAAAGTAAACGTTGACGAAAACCCTGAAATCAGCAGCCGTTTCGGTATCCGTAACATCCCAACCATCATCTTCTTGAAGGGTGGAGAAATTAAGGATAAGAGCGTTGGCATCGTACCCAAAAATGTTCTCACTGAAAAAATGGATGCTCTGCTGTAACAGGCAGATAGAACTTTTGAAAAGCTGTCAGCCCCTTGACAGCTTTTTTTATGTAGCGCTTCCCGCATTGAATTAGTGAATTGGTAATTCGTAATCAGCCTCTCCCCTATGGACACCCGAATAATAAAATCTATCATCGCTGCAGCAGCCATCGCCTTCAACACCTACCTTTTCATTCAAGGTCGCTGGGGTTGGGGCATAACACTGTTGTTCGTTACTGCCGTTCTTGTCATCGTTGTTTTTCGTAGTACACGCATGATTATGGTGTTTTACCAAATGCGCATGCAGCGAATGGACAAAGCCAAAACGTGGCTGAATCGAATTAATCCGGATCACTTGTGGGCGAAACAGAAAGGATATTATTACTTTTTGCTGGGCTCTGCCGATATTCAAACCAATAGCTTGTCGCAATCCGAGAAGAATTTCCGCACCGCATTGCAGTTTGGCTTGCGCCTCGACCACGACAAAGCCGCAGCCTACCTTAACCTAGCTGTAATTTCTGCCAATCGTCGTAAAAAGCGTGAGGCCATCACACTGCTCAATGAAGCTAAAAAGTACGACTCAAAGGGGTACTTGAAAAACGACATTAAGCAGGTAAGTAAGATGGTGAGCGGGATTTAATGGGTACTGGGTACTGGAAACTCGGGTTTAGGGTTAAAAGAAAATTGAATTCAAAACATGCCAAAGAAATTGACGAACGTAAACATCTATAAATTTCGGGTCATCATCGATACCGAGCAGGATGTATTTCGGGACATCGAAATTGAGACGGACACAACTTTTGAAAAGCTGCATGAGGCCATTCTCGATGCGTTCGATTTCGAACCCGGTGAAATGGCCAGCTTCTACATGAGCAATGAACAATGGGAAAAAGGCCTTGAAATTCCGTTGATGGAAATGGCTAGCGATGCTTCCCTCAGTATGAAGTCGACCAAGCTCGCCGACCTGTTGAGCAAACCTTCCGAAAAGGTGCTCTATGTGTACGACTTTATGCGTATGTGGATATTCTATGTAGAACTGATGGAGGTAAAGAAAGATATGCCTAGCACCATCTATCCTCGTGTGGCACTGGTGTATGGAGATGCTCCTTCACAGGACTCCAAAGAAATGGACCTCTTTGGAACGGAATTCAGCGAAGAGGAGTTTACTGAAATGCATGGCGATGTTGAGGAAGGAGATGACAAGGATGAAGACATGTTCGATTCAGGAGAAGACTATTTTGATGAAAGTGAGTTCAATGGCTCCTATGGCAGTTACGATGACAATTAATAAAACCATAGCGTGCTTGTTGGCATGTATGTGTTTGTCGGCTTGTCAATCAGACAACAGACAAATAACATCCGACATGATTCATTTCCCGCCTTCGGGAGGTGGCCAATCACAAGATGCGCCTATAATTAGTTTCGACTCTACAACCTGTAACTTCGGAACACTGGCCATTGGCGAGAAGTTCCCGCATTCCTTTCGATTCACCAACACCGGCCAGTCGCCACTCATAATTACGCAAGTGAATCCCTCTTGCGGTTGCACTACTGCCAAGGATTGGCCGCAGCAACCTATTGCTCCCGGCGAGTCGGGGCAGATTTCAGTAGAGTTTAATAGCACCGGTAACTCGGGCAAGGTCGACAAGTCTATATCCGTTCTAACCAACTGCATTCCCGCTGTGGAAGTGCTTCGTATACAAGGCACGGTAGTAGGAGTCGATCATATTGCTCCGGTTAAATCGCCGGTGCACATGGAAATGGAAACACCACAATAATATAATAACAACAACAGTATGACTATCACATTTCTTCAAGCGCAATCTCAGGGCGGCGGCATGGGCACCCTCATATTCATGGTCGGTTTCTTCGCTATTTTCTATTTCTTCATGATTCGTCCACAAATGAAGAAGGCGAAGGATCAGCGCAAGTTTCAGGAAGGCGTTAAAGTGGGTGACCGCGTAATGACCATTGGCGGTATTCACGGTGAAGTAATCGAAACCGATGAAACAACAGTGGTTATTAAACTCGACCAGGGACGTATGCGAATTGAAAAAGCAGGTCTCAGCGCTACAAAGGAAGTAAGCGAAGTAACTGAGAAATAAATCGCGTATCCATTACTTTTGAATAAAATACCCTTATGAAAAATATTTTGTTCTTTTCATTGACAGCAATGCTCATGGGCGGTTGCGACCATGGCCACAAGCATGCGAATGCAGAAGAAAGCGCGGTTACTCGTGAGTTTTACGGTGATTCATTTGATATTTCGGTCTCTATTCCTGCTTCTGCAGTGGCGGCCCAACTGGAAGGTAAAGACACTCTATTCACCACGATTGATGGAGTAATTGACCAAACTTGCCCTGCCGCAGGTTGTTGGCTCAACATGCGACTGGATAGCGGAGTGCAGAAAATCACTACCGACCATATCTTTTTTGTGCCCTTAGAAGGCTGCGAAGGCTTGAACGCAAAAGCGAAAGGGAAAGCCTTCTTCGATGAAATCAGTGTTGAAATGCTCAAGCACTATGCCCAGGAGGAGGGAAAATCGGAGGCGGAAATCGCTGCTATTACCGAGCCTAAAAAAGTTCTGAATTTTGTGGCTACCGGCGTGATGATTCAAGGCTACAAGGAGCCTGAAGGCGGAGCCAAACAAGGCACTTGCAATCATGACCACGGCGATGGTGAGACACATGATCATGAGCATCATGAAACAAATGAAGAGGGCGGTCACTGACCCCCTTTTCTTTTTTAGTCGAGAGCCTTATGGATAAATATCGTATCTTATTGGTAGAAGACGAAGACAGTCTCGTTGCAGCACTCACCCTCAACCTTGAGATGGAAGGTTATTACGTTGCTGCAGCACGCGATGGTCATACTGCACTGGATAAATTTCGCAACCAACATTTTGATCTTGCCATTCTCGATGTGATGATTCCCCTGATGGATGGATTCGCTGTATGCCAAACCATTCGTTTGGAGGGAAACACTACTCCCATTCTTTTTCTATCCGCTAAAGGCACCGGCAAAGATCGTGTGGAGGGGTTGAAGATCGGGGGCGATGATTACCTCACGAAGCCCTTTGATTTAGAAGAGTTGTTGTTGCGGGTACGAAAACTCATTAAACGGCACGACGGCCTCCATAGCTTGGCTGAACTCAATGAATACTCTTTTGGAAATGGCAATTACATCAACTTTTTAACCTTTACTATTCGAGATTGCAGAGGCATTGAATCTGAAATAACTAAGAAGGAGATCATGCTTCTGAAGCTTCTCATTCAGCGAAAGGGAGAAGTTGTGAGCAGAGAGGAAATTCTGGAAAAAATATGGGGGTACGATGTTTTTCCAAGCACGCGTACCATCGATAACTACATTCTCGCTTTCCGCAAGTATTTTGAGTCTGATTCGCGTAATCCAAATCACTTTCACTCCGTGCGCGGTGTTGGATATCGGTTTACAGATTAATGACTTTCCAAGGCGCTTCTCACCTCCTCCCCTAGTACGTGGTTTGGAGTTGACCCACTGCTTTTTTGCTGCTGCAAGTACAATTTCCAGGCTATGGTTTCGGACATCTGGCCTAGCGTTTCCATTTTGAAATTTCGAGCTGTCTTCCCCAACAGAAAAATACCTCCTGCGCATACCAACATGCCAACACCGCTTAAAAACCAATCCATGCCAATTCCCAATGGAATAAATGCAAAAAACAAAAAGATGAGAACCCCATTCACAATGCCGTTGGGTTTCAGCACATCGAGTTCAAGGCCGGTAGCGAGCGACCATTCTTTGACGCGCTCACGTCGGTTTTCTAATGGGATTAAAGATTCCAGAGTTGCCTCGTTTGTGACAGAGGATTCGGACAGTCCCATTCTCAGGAGGCCACGTTTCAAAATTGCAAACGCCTTCTCGGTAGTCCATTCTCCGGATAACTCGTCGTTGTAGCGCTGCACAAGTAAATCGGTTAAACTCGATTTGGAATATGGCTTGTCGCTGAATTCAGAGGGATTCACTGCACAATTGAGCTTGGCATTCAATCGGACAATTGCTTTTTCAATTTGAAGGGGGCTGTAGATTTCTTCCATACGAAACGAGTCGGCCGCAAAAATAACCTTCAACCCCTGATTCCATGCGCTTTTTCTTACGCTAGGAGATTCCGTCACACTCAAGAGTAAAGACTGAAAAACAACGTTTTACGAATTCTCCATCGAAATTAGGCAACCCTCCCTTAACGCAATCGTCATACATATGGTTGCGCAGTTTTTCCAGGACTGCGTTGGTTTCAAAATTTTCCTTGCAGGTTTAACAAAAAGGGATTCGACGTGAATCCCTTTTTTGTTTTATGGCTGCGTGAGGAGAGTTAATGGTGAGAGGGTGAGAGGGTGAAATTGTAATTGGTCACTATTTCTTATCCATCATCTTATTCATGGCCATCATTTGCTTCATGACCTTTTCCATTCCATCGGGAGAACCATCGAGGAATATAATATTGCCCTTGCCATATT
>JBILIX010000379.1:0-6843 GCA_044368835.1 Flavobacteriales bacterium
CAAGACCTACCATGATATCACAAACGATATCGTTTCTCCAATCGAAGGTCCGGCGCCTAAGCAGTGGAAGATCGCCTTCACCATTGCGCTGATTGTAGCGTTGTATGGAGTGGGTGTTATCAGCTACTTGGTGGGCGTAGGTATCGGCTCATGGGGTCTCAATAAAACTGTAGGATGGGCTTGGGATATCACCAACTTCGTATGGTGGGTAGGTATCGGTCACGCCGGAACCCTCATCTCAGCAGTACTGTTGTTATTCCGTCAGCGCTGGCGTATGGCGATTAACCGCTCGGCTGAAGCGATGACGATTTTCGCGGTAATGATGGCAGCTGTATTCCCTGTGTTTCACATGGGACGTGTATGGATGGCCTACTGGACGTTGCCTTTACCGAACCAATTCGGTTCGTTGTGGCCCAACTTCAACTCAGCGTTGATGTGGGACGTATTCGCAATCTCGACTTACTTCTCGGTTTCACTTGTGTTTTGGTACATCGGTCTTATTCCTGACTTTGCGACTATCCGCGACCGTGTGAGCAAGCCATGGATGAAGAAGTTTTACAGCATATTGAGTTTCGGTTGGTCGGGTCGTGCAAAGCACTGGACACGTTTTGAAGAAATATCACTCGTGTTGGCCGGTATCGCTACACCACTCGTATTCTCGGTTCACTCGATTGTATCGATGGACTTTGCTACCTCGATCGTTCCTGGATGGCACACCACCATCTTCCCTCCTTACTTCGTATCGGGTGCGATTTTCTCGGGCTTCGCAATGGTGCAGACCTTGTTGCTCATCATGCGTAAAACCATGAAGCTCGAAGCTTACATTCACTTGAAGCACATCGAGTACATGAACATCGTAATCATCGTTACAGGTTCTATCGTAGGTGTGGCTTACTTGACAGAGTTGTTCATCTCTGACTACAGTGGAGTACAATATGAAAGCTATGCATTCATCAACCGTTTTTCCGGCCCACTGGCTTGGTCATACTGGTGCATGATGACGTGCAACGTTATTTCACCGCAGCTGTTCTGGTTTAAGAAACTCCGCACCAACCTGGTGTTCACCTTCGTGATGTCGATTATCGTAAACATCGGTATGTGGTTCGAGCGATTCGTAATCATTGTTACCTCTATTCACCGCGATTACTTGCCCGCTGCATGGGGTGAGTTCAAGGCAAGCTTTATCGATATCGGCATGTTCATCGGAACCATCGGTATCTTCTTCACGCTCTTCTTGTTGTTTGCTCGTTACTTCCCGGTACTTGCACTCAACGAATTGAAGACGATTTTGAAGACATCGGGTGAGAGCTATAAAAACGACAACAAACACTAAGCAACAACGCTTTAAGCACTATGGCAAATAAAGTATTTCACGTGATGTACGACGACGACCAGAAGTTGCTGGACGCTGCTCGTGCCCTCGTTGCACAAGGCATTCGAGTGAAGGAAGTATTTTCTCCCTTCCCTGTTCACGGTCTGGATCCTATCATTGGAGTGAAGCGCACCCGCCTTGCTATCGCATCCTTCATGTATGCTTGCACAGGTACAGCTCTTTCTATTTTGGGAACCTGGTATTTCATGGTGAGCGACTGGGATTGGAACATTGGCGGTAAGCCAAACTTTACCTGGATTGAGAACGCGCCTGCATTCGTGCCGGTAATGTTTGAGTTTTCGGTATTCTGCGGTGCTCACGGTATGGTGTTGACCTACTTGCTGCGCAACGGCACATTGCCAGGTATGCCGGCTGACAACCCGGATCCACGTACAACCGACGACAAGTTTGTGATGGAAATCACCACAGAAGATAACCATGTTTCTGCACAAGATCTTGAAGCAAAGATTCGTGCAACAGATGTATTTGAACTTAGCATAAAGGACTATTGAGATGAAGCGCACCACCACCTTTTTTGGCATTGCCTGCGTGGCTGTTTTTGCACTCTCTTCGTGCAAACAAGACCCCAACTCGCCCGGTGTTGAATACATGCCCGACATGTATCGTTCACCCGCTTTGGAGGCCTATGTAGACTATGGTACCAACAAAACCATGGACTGGACGCAAGACATGAAAGATGCCGCCGGATTGGTAGCTGTTCAGTCGCGCGTGCCTGCACCGAATACAATCCCATACGTGAAGCCGGAAATGATGGCTTTTGTTATGCCTTACGCGTTGAACAACACTCCGGAGGAGTATGAGCGCTCAGCGATGGAAATTCATAGCCCTATCAAGGCCACTAAAAAGAATGTATTGCGCGGTAAAGAAATTTACACCTACATGTGTACCCATTGCCACGGCGAAGCTGGTCACGGTGACGGCGCAATTTCTAAGAATGGACACATTCAAGGTATTCCGGATTATGCCGGCAAATTGAAAGACCTTCCAGAAGGAAAGATGTTCCACTCTATCACCTATGGTAAAGGCTTGATGGGACAACACGCCTCACAACTTTCACAGTTGGAGCGTTGGCAAATTATCGAGTACGTAAAGTTGCTTCAACAAGGAATTACAGAGCCTGAGTTCGACGCAAACGATATGTTGAAAGTTCAGGCTACAGCAGCAGCTCCTGCCGATACAGCAACAACTACCAAATAACAAGAAACTACTGCCCGACATATACATTATGGCACAAGCAACGACACATTTCGAAATTCCGGCATCTACCAAAAAGTGGTCTACCATCTTTATGGTTATTGGTGCGATTTCCGCTATAGGCGGTTGGTTCTTTGATAAAACCGATCACCATCAGTATTGGTGGGCGAATCTGCTCATCTGCGGATTTTTCTTTTTCGCTTTATCGATTGGCGCAATGTTTTTCTATGCTGTTCAATATGCAGCGGAAGTAGCTTGGACCGCTCAATTGAAGCGAATCTTTGAAGCGATGTGGTCTTACTTACCTATTGGTCTCGGTGTTGTGTTTGTGGTGCTGCTGGCAGGGCAACTGCACGTAAACCACTTGTATCACTGGATGGACCCTGCCGTAGTGGACCCGAATAGCCCTGCCTATGACAAGTTGATCGCTAACAAAATGCCATTCTTGTCGAGTTGGTTTTTCTGGTTGCGTTTTGTGATCTATGCGGTTGTTTTTGTCGTGTTCGCGCGCCTGTTCCGCAAATGGTCGTTGCAGGAAGATGCAGCACCAAGCTTAGATCTTCACTTGAAGCAATATAAGCGCAGCGCATTGTTCCTCGTGTTCTTCGCTGTGTTTTCGAGCACCATTGCATGGGATTGGTTGATGAGCATTGACGTGCACTGGTTTTCTACTATGTACGGTTGGTACATCTTCTCAGGGATGTGGGTGACCACCATGATTTTCGCAACACTCCTTTTGATTTGGTTGAAGAGTAAGGGATATATGCCTAACGTGAACAGCTCGCACATCCATGATATGGGTAAGTGGGTATTTGCAGTAAGCATGTTGTGGAGTTACTTGTGGTTCTGCCAATACATGCTGATATGGTATTCAAACATTCCGGAAGAAGTTACCTATTTCAAGGAGCGTTACGATCATTATATGATTGGAATGTGGGCCATCTTCTTCTGCAACTTTGCCATTCCATTCTACACACTTACTTCACGCGATGCTAAGCGCAACCCGAAGTATCTAACCCGTGTGGGCATTATCATTTTCATTACACACTTCCTCGACTTGTATATGGCGGTTGTGCCAGGTACAGTGCACGGTCACTTGGAGTGGGGATTGGGTGAACACGGCCAACACATCACCTTTGCTTGGTGGTTTGAAATCGGAATGTTTATCGGATTCCTTGGTTTATTTGTAAGCGTTGTGATGAAGGCTTTGAGCAAAGCGCCACTTGTGCCGGTAAACCACCCGTATTTGAACGAAAGTGAGAACCATTCGATATAAGAAATTGTTGTTTTAGAGAACAGGAGTAAAACGAAGAGAAATGAAACTACTGATCATTCTGGTAATTGTTTTAGCGATCATCGCCATCGTACAATTGACCAAAGTCTATGAATTTACGCGTTCATTGCGTAAGTCGAAGGAAGAAGAAATTTCACCCGCCGACAACAAGCTCAATGCGAACTTGATGGTGGTATGGATGCTTGTATTCTTTATTGGAACACTCTACCTGTATGGTCGTTATGGTGACTATTTGCCAGAGCCTGCATCGGAGCACGGAAAGGATGTGGATTGGTTGATGAGCGTAAACATCTGGATGATCACAGTGATGTTCTTCATCATGAACGCAATGCTGTTTCTTGTGGCATGGAAGTACCAATACAAGAAAGACCGTAAAGCGCGCTTCTTCGCACATGACAATCGTTTGGAAATGATATGGACGCTCATTCCGGGTGTTGCCATGGCATTCATTATCGTATTCGGTCTGATTACTTGGAATAAAATTACTGGTCCGGCATCTAAGGATGCTATGCAAGTTGAATTGTACTCTAAGCAATTTGGTTGGATTGCGCGTTACCCCGGTGTTGACGGTGAATTTGGTGCCGCCAATTATAATTTGATCAGCTCTGCCAACGAAATGGGTTTGGTTTCTAAGGAACTTATCGCGGCGAAAATGGAAGCGTTGGACAAGGACATCGAAGCATTGAAGGCGCAATTGGAAGAAAACGAAAAGCTTCCAGTGATGCCTGAGAGCTATGTGGAAACGTTGGAAGATAAAATCTACCGTCTAGAGCGCCACAAGCAACGTATTCTTGACTTGGGAGAGTTCAAGGAGCCCAGCGGAAAAAGCAACTGGGAGACCGGTGCTGATGACCAGATAGTGAAAGGTGAAATGCACCTACCCGTTGGAAAGGAAGTTGAGTTTGTATTCCGCTCGCAAGACGTCATTCACTCAGCCTATATGCCGCACTTCCGCGCTCAAATGAACACGGTGCCCGGTGTACCTACACGCTTCAAAATGACTCCAACCATCACTACAAAAGAGATGCGTGGTAAGCTTGGTGATAATGAATTTGATTACATACTGCTTTGTAACAAAGTTTGTGGAAACGCTCACTTTAACATGCAGATGAAAATTGTTGTGGAATCAGAGGAAGAATATCTTGCATGGATTGAAAAGCAGAAGACTTTCGCAGGCGCTCCAGCTGAAGAAGGCACACCTGCTGAGGGAACAGAAGCTCCTGCTGATACAACCAAAAATGCTATGAGCCCAATGGCCAAGGCAAGCTTGAAGTAGACTCGTTAAACAAAAGATATTATTTAAAAGAAAGAACGATGGGAAATGCAGAACACACAGCTCATGATCACAGCCACGATCACGGGCACGCACATCACCACGAGGAATCATGGGTTTCGAAATACATCTTCTCGCAAGATCATAAGATGATTTCTAAGCAATTCCTTATCACAGCCATTGTTATGGGTGTGATAGCGGTAATGCTTTCCATTTTCTTCCGTCTTCAATTGGGATGGCCGGGCGAGAAGTTTCAGATACTGAACTTCTTCTTGGGCGACAAGTGGGCACCCGATGGATTGTTGGATAAGAACGCCTATTTGGCTATGGTTACCATTCACGGTACCATCATGGTGTTTTTCGTATTGACGGGTGGTTTGTCAGGAACCTTCGCTAACCTTCTCATTCCATTGCAAGTAGGAGCGCGTGATATGGCCAGTGGTTTTCTGAACATGTTGTCGTATTGGTTTTTCTTGTTGTCGAGTCTCATCATGGTAGCCTCCCTTTTTGTAGAGGGTGGAGCAGCTAGTGGTGGTTGGACCATCTATCCTCCGCTTTCGGCTTTGCCACAAGCAATGCCGGGTTCCGGAACGGGTATGACGCTTTGGTTGATCTCTATGGTGTTCTTCATTGCTTCATCTTTGTTGGGTGGTTTGAACTACATCGTTACCATCATCAACCTTCGCACAAAGGGTATGAAAATGACCCGTCTTCCATTGACGATGTGGGCATTATTTGTAACGGCTATCCTCGGCGTATTGTCGTTCCCGGTATTGGTTTCAGCAGCTGTATTGTTGTTGATGGATCGTAGCTTCGGAACAGCTTTCTACTTGTCTGATATCTTCATCCAAGGTGAAGCCCTCGACGTAACCGGTGGTTCGCCGCTATTGTTCCAGCACTTGTTCTGGTTCCTCGGTCACCCGGAGGTATACATTGTACTTCTGCCTGCTTTGGGTATTTCTTCTGAAGTAATTTCTACCAATTCACGAAAGCCTATCTTCGGTTACAAGGCGATGGTAGGATCTATCCTAGCAATCGGTTTCTTGTCGTTCATCGTGTGGGGTCACCACATGTATGTAACCGGCATGAATCCATTCCTTGGTTCTGTATTCGTATTCACCACGCTTTTGATTGCGATTCCTTCTGCAGTGAAGGCGTTCAACTACATCACAACATTGTATCAAGGTAACATTCGCTTTACTCCTGCGATGTTGTTCTCGATTGGTCTTGTGTCAACATTCTTAACAGGTGGTTTGACGGGTATCATTCTCGCCGACTCAGCTCTTGACGTGAACGTGCACGATACCTACTTCGTTGTTGCTCACTTCCACATTGTAATGGGTATGTCGGCTATCTTCGGAATGCTGGCCGGTATATACCACTGGTTCCCGAAAATGTATGGCCGCATGATGAACACCAAATTGGGCTATGTTCACTTCTGGTTCACACTCGTATGCGGCTTCGGCGTATTCTTCCCGATGCACTTTGTGGGTATGGCCGGTGCACCACGTCGTTATTACGATTACTCAGAATTCCCATTCCTTGATTGGGTGATGGATTTGAATCCGATCATTTCAGGTTTCGCCATTGTAGGGGGCGCGGCTCAGCTGCTCTTCTTGTTCAACTTCTTCCACAGCATGAGGTATGGCCAGGTGGCTACACAAAACCCATGGGCTTCGAATACACTCG
>JBILIX010000099.1:0-6825 GCA_044368835.1 Flavobacteriales bacterium
AGTGCTTGCGTGCCAATGCTGCCGGTGCTGCCAAGTATGGCTATGTGTTTTTTAGAAGGGATATCCACTGAACGTATTTAATTGAAAACCGATAACTACTGAACATGTTCAGCGAATGTTTACAGGCTGAAAAAGGCAACCAAATAAGCAGCTAACAATAACACCACAACAAAAGCGAGAATACCCAACACCAAACCTGTAATTGCCATTCCTCGTCCTTTCAGTTCCGGGTTCCTTCTGGTTCTGCCCATGCCGATGCCACCGAACACGATAGCAAGAATGGCTAGCACAATACCAACGGTAGGGACAAAAAACGCGAGAATACCGCATACCATTGCTGCAATGCTAATACCATCGGTTTTCTTTCCCTCATCGGGCATCGCTTTACCGGTTAGCAACTGAACGGGTGAACGAAGGGAAAGCGGGAACGTCAATTTCATACCTGTGTGCTTCTTCTTGCCATTAACTTCACTTGCAGGCGCCGCACTTGATTTGGTTGCTTCAACTTCTTTATGACCCTGTTCAACGTTTTCAACTTCGGGAGCAACCTCCTGTGTATTTACCTCCTCCTTAATGATTGCCTCGGCATGAGCCGCGGTTGACATTTCCTCGCTCGACATTTCCTTCACTCCGTCTGTGCGTCTTGCCTCGCTTCCCTTCCACTCAATATGATACCCGGGAAGGTGTTGACGTTTTTGGATAGTACATGAAGTGATGAAAACAAGAGCGAAGACAATCAAAAAGTAGATTTTTTTCATGATGTTGTTTTTTTGGATGTGCGAAAGGTATAACGGATTTCCACAAAAAAACGCCGCGCATATGGCGGCGTTTTCGAATGTATTTCTTGTAAAATTATCCCTTCAACGACTCCGCACCGGCAACGATCTCCAGGATCTCGCCTGTAATCGCAGCCTGACGGGCTTTGTTGTAGTTCAACTTCAATTCCTTAACCATGGCTCCTGCATTGTCGGTTGCTTTGTGCATCGCTGTCATTCGGGCTCCGTGCTCTGAAGCTACAGAATCCAAAAGTGCTTTGAACAACTGAACCTTCAAGGTACGCGGTATCAATTCGTCGATGATCTGCTCCTTCTGTGGTTCAAAAATATAATCGGTCTGTGATGACTTACCCTCAACTTGAGTAGGCACAACAGGCAGAAATTGTTCGGTTACCACAAGCTGTGAAGCCGCGTTCTTGAACTTGTTGTACACCAATACTACTTTGTCGTATTTGCCGGCCACAAACTGATTCATCACTACTTCCGCAATTGCAGAGCTATTGTCATACGTCAGCTTGTCGAACACGCTATAGGGCGACTCACCCAACCCTTCGGTGCTGTGATGCGATGTTTTCTTGTACGCATCAAACGCTTTCTTACCGAGTGAAAGAATCTTCACGTTGGCATTTCCGAAATCCGCTTTCATTTGATTGCGAATTTCCTTGATAACGTTGTTGTTGAAACCACCACACAAACCACGGTTCGAAGTAATGGCTACCACCAATACGTTCTTTACATCGCGCTGCTGGCTATAAACACCTTCCGATGCGTCGAGGCTTGAGCTTACGTTGCTCAATATCTCCTGCATTTTTTCGGCGTACGGACGCATGCGTGTGATTGCATCCTGCGCGCGCTTCAACTTAGCAGCACTCACCATTTTCATGGCAGAGGTAATCTGCATCGTGCTGTTCACCGAGGTGATGCGTAAACGTATTTCTTTGAGATTCGCCATCGTTGTCTATTCCGAAACGGTATGCTATTCTTAGTTGTAACGTGCTGTCAATTCCTTGGCAACCTTCTCCAGTGTACCTGTTAGGTTGTCGTCGATTTTACCTGCACCAAGTGCGTTCAAAACGTCCTTGTGATTCTTCTCGAGATACGCGAGGTAATCTTCTTCGAACTTCTTCACGTTCTCCACAGGCACCTTCGAAAGCAACCCTTTCATACCGCAGTACAAAATAGCTACCTGCTTGTCAACCGACATCGGCTGGTTTTGTCCTTGCTTTAGGATTTCCACGTTGCGACGGCCTTTGTCCAACACAAACTTGGTTGTTTCATCAAGGTCGCTACCGAATTTCGAGAACGCTTCCAACTCGCGGAACTGAGCTTGGTCGAGCTTCAAGGTACCGGCTACTTTCTTCATCGACTTGATTTGAGCCGAACCACCTACGCGGCTTACGCTGATACCCACGTTGATCGCCGGACGCACACCACTGTTGAAGAGGTTTGTTTCCAAGAAGATCTGCCCGTCGGTAATCGAGATTACGTTGGTTGGGATGTATGCAGATACGTCGCCCGCTTGTGTTTCGATGATTGGCAGAGCCGTCAACGATCCACCACCCTTCACCTTGCCCTTCAACGATTCCGGAAGGTCATTCATGCTAGCTGCTACGCTTTGGGTTTCGTTCACCTTCGCTGCACGCTCTAGTAGGCGGCTGTGGAGGTAGAACACGTCACCAGGGTATGCTTCGCGTCCGGGTGGACGACGGAGCAGAAGCGAAACTTCGCGGTATGCAACCGCTTGCTTCGACAAGTCATCATACACGATAAGTGCAGGACGACCGGTGTCGCGGAAATACTCTCCGATGGCACAGCCGGCAAACGGAGCGTAGAATTGAAGTGGTGCCGGATCCGATGCAGTTGCAGCAACTACAACGGTGTAAGGCATAGCACCGTTTTCTTCGAGGGTTTTCACTGTAGCAGCTACAGTCGAACCTTTCTGGCCGATTGCAACGTAGATACAGAAAACAGGTTGACCCTTATCGTAAAACTCTTTTTGGTTGATAATCGTGTCGATGGCAACAGTGGTCTTACCGGTCTGACGGTCGCCAATGATCAACTCGCGCTGACCACGACCAATCGGAATCATCGCGTCGATAGCGCGAATACCGGTTTGCAACGGCTCCTGTACTGGCTGACGATAGATAACGCCGGGAGCTTTGCGCTCAAGCGGCATCTCAAATAATTCGCCCGGAATCGGACCTTTACCGTCGATAGCCTCTCCGAGCGTATTCAACACGCGACCCAACAAGCCTTCGCCTGCCTTGATCGATGCGATACGACCCGTACGCTTCGCTACAGAGCCTTCTTTCAAATCGCCGCTTGGGCCAAGCAATACTGCCCCAACGTTGTCCTCTTCGAGGTTCAATACGATACCGCGCACGCCGTTATCGAACTCGATGAGCTCACCCGACTGCACGTTGGAAAGTCCGTAAATACGAGCGATACCGTCACCCACCTGGAGGATGGTACCCACTTCCTGAAGCTCAGCTTCAGATTTGAATCCCGCAAGCTGCTCGCGCAGTATGTTGGATATTTCCGCAGGTTTTACTTCTGCCATGTTGTTGTTGTTTTAAACTAAAAGTTTATTCCACCTCGATGAGTGGAATCTTAAATCTCTGCTATATATGGGTTCTCCGCAAATTCGCGCTTGAGCGCTTTAATGCGATTGGCAATTGCCGAATCGATTTGCTTGTCGCCCACTTTCAATACGAATCCTCCAATGAGGGAAGCATCCACTTTTTCTACCAACTCCACTTGTCCACCGGCTAGCTTTACAGCAGCCTCCAGCAAGTGTGCACGCGAGCCTGCATCGAGCGCAACAGCAGAAGTAACTTCTGCTACCGTGATGCCCTGGTGCTTGCGCAGTTGGTTGAGGAAACTGGTCACAATTTCGGGCAAATAACCCTCACGACCCTTGCGGGTAAGCAATGCCATGAAGCCCATTGTGATGTCATTCACTTTACCGTCGAACATCTTGTGCAGAATATCGACTTTCTTGTCGGCCTTTACAACCGGACTTGAAAGCATCAAGCGCAAATCACGACTTTCGTCCATGATGCCTTGCAACATAACCATATCGGTCTTTGCAGCATCAAGCTGTCCCTTTTCAATACAAAGGTCGAGCAGTGATTTGGCGTAACGCGACGCTATGCGGATTCCACTCATGTTAGTTTGATCGGATTTCTGCGATCAGTGATTCGTTTAATGCCTTCTGCTTTTCACTGTCTGAAAGCTTTTCACGGGTGAGCTTCTCGGCGATATCAACGCTGAGGGTAGCCACTTGATTTTTCAGCTCAGTAATTGCAGCTTTTTTCTGATTATCGATCTCCTGGCTGGCAGCCGTGATGATGCGGGTCGCCTCTTCGCTTGCCTTGGTGCGAGCCTCATTGACAATGCTGTCCTTAAGAGCCTTTGCCTCAGCAAGGATACGATCGCGCTCATCGCGTGCTTCGCGAAGGAGCTGTTCGTTGCCGGCTTGGAGTTTCGACATTTCCTGACGTGCACGTTCAGCCTCATTCAAAGCATTTTCAATGCCCTGCGAGCGCTCATCGAGCGACTTCAAGATGGGACCCCAGGCCATTTTCTTCAATAAGAAGGCAACAACCAGAAAGGCAACCGTAGCCCAAAACACCGTTCCGTACGAAACGCTTAATAATCCATCCATGGATATAAAACTTTATTTGGATTTAGCACGGCCATTAGCGTGGCCTGCAATCGCTTATTATCCGAATACTACGAGCAGGCACACGATTACTGCGAAGAGAGCAACACCCTCAACGAGAGCCGCAGCTACGATCATGCTAGCACGCAAATCACCAGCGCTTTCTGGCTGACGTGCCATTGCGTCCATTGCATGGCTACCGATAAGACCCACTCCGATACCTGCACCGATTGCTGCAAGACCTGCACCGATACCAGCGTAACCTGCTGCTGAGGACGCTTCCAAAAGAACTGTCAAGAATTCCATTTTTATTTGTTTGTGTTTGAGTTTGCTAATTAATGATGTGCTTCTTCGTGGTGATGTTCCTGTGTGGCATCGCCGAAGTACAACGCGGCCAACAAAGTGAATACATATGCTTGAAGAAATGCTACCAAAAGTTCAATAAAAAACATGAAGACGATGAACAACGTAGAGAAGACACCGACTCCATAACCTGCCACTACGCTCTTCTCACCGAAGATGAAGATGAGCGATGTGAACGCAAGGATAATGATGTGACCTGCATTGATATTCGCTGTCAATCGGATCATCAATACAGCAGGCTTAATGAAAATGCTCAGGAATTCAATTGGCACCAAGATGAACTTAATGGCTACAGGCACCCCGGGAGGCCATACGATGTGACCCCAGTAGTGTGCGTTGCCGTTGATGGTGGTCAAAATGAAAACGAACGTCGCCAACACGAGAGTGATGCTCAATGTACCTGTGATGTTGAAACCGCCCAAGAACGGAATCAAACCAAGCATGTTCGAAGCCCAAATGAAGAAGAACGATGTGAGCATGAAAGGCAAAAACTTCTGAGCTCTCTTCTTTCCCAATGCCGGAATGGCTACCTCATCCTTGATAAACAAAACGAAAGGCTCCAACATGTTTTGCATGCCCTTGGGCGCTTGTCCTTTGCGCTTCTCGTAGGCCTTGGCCACTCGTGCAAAAAGGAACAATACCAGCGTCAACATGAGCAACATTCCGAAGACTGATTTCGTAATCGAAAAATCCGATACCGCATGTCCGTGAAACTCTTCGTGCTCCTCCCCGTGTGCCTCAACCGGTGCTGCTTGAGCTGCAGCAAGACTGTCGACCGGAGCAACAGTAGAGTCAACAACGTGATGTTCTACTTCGTGAGCTTCTTCGGTGTGCGAAGCATCTACGGTATAGATTTTCTCATGATGCAGCACATAGCTGTTGCCTGTGGATGCACTCGTGTATGTTTTGGTGAACTCATGGTGTTCATCCATGAACACCGAGCTCATGAAAAAATCAAAACCTTTTTCTGTTTTGACGATACAAGGCAAAGGCAAGGTAACATTACCGAAGAAATGAACCGAATGCGCATCCGAAATGTGGTGCACAATCATCTCTCCTGCCTTGAATTTTCCTTCTTCTCCCCCCCCTGACGCATACGCACGCATGCCAGCCAGTTGAAGACACAGGATGGCCACTAGCGCCGTAATACGGCTCAAAGCCTTGATTTTATTGGGAGTTTGTTTACTTAACATCAGGAATAATCCTCAAAATTGCGCGGCAAAAGTATACATAGAATGGAGTAGCGCCAAGTATTGAAGAGGAAATTTACGCACGAAAGCGAAAAAGCACGCCTAGCGTGCTTTTACAGTGGTAGGTGGTAGGTTGAAAGTTGAAGGTTGAAGGTTTGCCTGCTTCAAACTTGCAACCTGCAACTTGCAACCTGCAACTCAAAAGGTTGAAAGCGCGCTTCTATGCAAGCACACCGCGTGAAATCACAATCTTCTGAACTTCACTGGTTCCTTCGTAAATCTGGGTAATCTTGGCGTCACGCATCAAACGCTCCACGTGATACTCCTTCACATAACCATAGCCGCCATGAATTTGAACTGCCTCAACGGTGTGCTTCATAGCAACCTCTGACGCATACAACTTCGCGATAGCGCTGGCTTGATCGTAGTTTAAGTGTTGGTCCTTCAACCAAGCGGCTTTGTAGACCAACAAACGAGCGGCTTCAATTTCGGTAGCCATATCAGCCAACTTGAATGCAATGGCTTGGTGCTGCGAAATTTCTTTTCCGAATGCCTTGCGCTCCTTCGAATAGGCCAGCGACAATTCATATGCGCCAGCTGCAATACCCAAGGCTTGCGCAGCAATACCGATGCGGCCTCCGCTGAGCGTTTTCATCGCGAACTTGAAGCCGAAACCGTCTTCCCCGATGCGATTTTCCTTGGGCACTTTCACGTCCTGGAACATCAACGTGTGTGTATCGCTTCCGCGAATACCCAACTTATTTTCCTTTGCTCCGATGATGAAACCCGGCATGCCGCGCTCCACAATCAAGCAGTTAATTCCTTTGTGTCC
>JBILIX010000002.1:0-23760 GCA_044368835.1 Flavobacteriales bacterium
GAAGCATACCCAGAACCTTAATCCACACCATGAATATTTTGCTCATCAACTACGACTTTCCGCCCAACCCGGGTATTGGTGGCAGGCGGTGGGCTAAACTGGCGAAATACATGGCCTTGAAGGGGCACCAACTGCATGTGGTAAAAGCCGATTTTCCCGATGGAATGACTGCATCACCCTGGACACAAGATGTAGTTCACCCAAACATTCGGACGTATAACGCAGGTAGAAAATATCCGAAGTCACTTTCTCATCCTAAACCAACGTGGATGGGTAAGATTAAGTTTCATGCGCAGAAGCGCATCATGCTATGGCGTGAAAAAGGCACCATCTACGACCAGTCTATTGGATGGAATAAAACCATGCTGCCCATTTGCAGAAACATTCTGTCAAAGGAAAAAATCGATGCAATCATTGCCACAGGCGCACCCTGGAATTTGCTCGTGCATGCTGCTCAATTAAAAAGTGAATTTCCACACGTAAAGCTTTTGGTTGATTACCGCGACCCGTGGCTCACTGCGCGGAACTACGGAATGACGGCATTGAAAAGTTCACGTATGAACGCTGAAATACGGAAGCAAAAATTCGTTTTCGAGCAGGCTGATGTGGTGAGCACACCCTATGAATATTTGACAAAACAACTCCACGAATGGAGTAAGGCTCGGTGCAAACATGCACCTCGATTTGTGACCCTCGCACATTTTTTCGATGCAGGCGATTTTCAACAAGAGTCCATCTCGGCTGCCAACTCCGAAACATTCCGCCTGGTATACGCCGGTGACATTTATGTAGGGAGTGAGCCTCAATGGGAACAATTGCAAGCGCTCACGCAATCCATTTCAAGCAACCTCGCGCTCAATCGTAAAATTCAACTTGATTTATACACGCAGGCCAAGATGCCGGCCTGCATTTTAAAACTACCCTGCGTAAAGATGCATGAACCTGTGGGGAAATCGATTTTCAGCATCATGCAATCGGCCGATGCATTGTTGATTGTGCTGCCGGAAAACAAAAAAAACGAACGCACCACCAAGTTTTTCGAATACCTACCTCTGCGAAAACCCCTGCTTGTTGTTGCTCCTGCAGGTGAGGTTACACAATTCGTAGAAGCTAACCGATTGGGCATTCATGCAGGCCAATCAGTAGAAAAAATCGAATCCTTTTTTAGCGGTGCATTCGCGCAACACGAGTTCAACCGCGCATACGAAATTCAATCGCAAACCGCACACAGTCGGGCAAATGAATTACTAGAATTGCTCGCATGAAAATTCTCTATTTCAGCCCACATCCGCACATTAACCTTGCAGCGCCTAGCGGCCCGGGTACACACATACGCGAAGTAATTGCCGGCTTCGAATCGGAAGGTCACACCGTTGTTCGGTTTATTGAAGGCGGCGAAACGTTGGGTGAAATAGGCCATGCCATAGCGTTTAAAAAAAGGGTATGGAAGAAACTCCTTCCTTCCATTCTGTGGGAAACCCTTCGCGACCTTCAAATGATACGACTCGATAAATCGGTTGAAGCCCGATTGAGTGAACTAGTAGAGCGTGAAAAACCCGATTTGATCTATGAGCGCAGCTGCTATGGTATGGGCGCAGGCATGCGCACCGCGCGTCGTTTCGGAATTCGCTATTTGGTCGAAATGAATGCTCCCTATCCTGAGGAGAAAGCAGTCATGCAAGGCAAGAGCCTCATTCAGTTTCGCGGCACACAACATGAAAAAGAGCAGGTACGCAGCGCCCATAAAACGGTGGTTGTTTCTTCTGCTATGAAAAATTACCTGGTCGAAAAAACAGGCGTTGATGCTGCAAAAATCCTAGTGGTTGCCAATGCGGTAAATCCGAGCCACCTGCAACCCGACCAAGCGCACCAACAAGAAATCAGCGCTCGATATGAGTTGAACTCAAATCATGTTGTATTTGGATTTGTAGGCTCCATATTCCCCTACCATGGCGTTGACCTCATGATAGAGTCGTTTGCTGCTATTGAACATGAATACAACGAAGCACGCATGCTCATTGTAGGAGCAGGCGAAGTGTTGCCCGACCTTCAGCGCCGTGCGATGGAGCTGGGGCTTGAAAAGAAAATTCATTTCACCGGAAATGTTCCGCATGAGAAAGTATATGACTATTTATCGCTCATGGACATTACCATTATGGCTCGCAGCAACTGGTATGGTTCACCCGTGAAGATATTTGAATACGGTGCCATGCGCAAAGCCATTATTGCGCCCAATGTGGTGCCGGTTCAGGATGTAATGCAAAACCGCAAGCATGGCCTGCTCATCGAAGCATCCACAGAAGCGCTCACTCAAAGCATGCGCTACATGCTTCAACAACCCGAAGAAAGAACACGAATGGCTGAATCGTTTCACAGGAAAGTAATGGAAGAGCACACGTGGGAAATGGTGTCTAAACAAATTCTTAGATCTTGCCAATGAACATTCTGCTCCTTACCGATGGCATTACCCCTTTTGTGATTGGAGGCATGCAAAAGCACAGTTGCAATTTGGCAAGACAACTTGCGCTGCAAGGACATCGCGTTACCCTTTTTCACTGTGTTACGGGCAAAAACAAACTGCCGGAGCGAGAAGACATGCTCACCCTTTTCGGGGCGGAGGCCATGAAGAATATTGAATCCATTTGTCTTCGCTTTCCCGCCCCATCGTGGTATCCCGGACATTACCTGAAAGAGTCGTACATCTTTTCGCGCATGCTCTACAAACGCATCGAATCGCGTTTGAATGAGTTTGATTTTATCTATGCGAAAGGATTTACGGCCTGGCATTTTCTAGAGCAGAAAAAAGGCGGAAAAAAAATGCCCCCTGTTGGTGTAAAGTTCCACGGCTACGAAATGTTCCAGCCTCCTGTTGGCCTGCGCATGTGGCTTGAAAACAAGCTCCTGGCTTCACCGGTGAAATGGAACAACGTGCATGCGGATGTCGTTTTCTCATATGGTGGAAAAATCAGCAGCCTCATCGAATCCCTCGGGGTTGATCACAAAAAAATAATCGAGATACCTACCGGCATTGACCCTGCCTGGATTGTGCGTGCGCTGCCAGAGCGAAGCAATAATGAAATACAATTTTGTTTCATAGGCCGCAACGAGCGCCGAAAAGGAATTCATGAGTTGCATGAAGCGATTAAAAAAATGCCGGAATCAGGCTTTCAATTTCATTTTATAGGACCCATTCCTTCGAGCACGCAATTGAAGCGCGGCTATGTAAAATACCACGGCGCCTTGCGTGGAGCAGAACAAATACAGGCCATACTCGACCAATGCCAGGTGCTTGTCACACCTTCACACTCCGAAGGAATGCCCAACGTAATCATGGAAGGCATGGCCAGAGGATTGGCAATTGTAGCAACTCCGGTAGGCGCGGTGGAATCGGTAGTAGACGAAACCAATGGATGGCTCATTGAGCCCGGCAATGTGAACTCCCTTACCCAAACCCTGTCGACGATTATTGAAATGAAGACGGAAGAAATTCAGCATAAACAACAGGCATCGCTGGAGCGCATCGCTCGGTTCACTTGGGACAATATTGCGCATCGAACAATCGATTCCATTGGCAAATTCTCTGCGAACCATTAAATTCGCGAAGCCGTATGACCAAAACTTATTTCCCCGGGCTTAATGCACTGCGCTTCTTTGCTGCAATGGCAGTCATGGTTACGCACGTGGAGTTCACCAAGAAGGTAATGCTACATGGCGATAAGTTTTGGCTGAAAATTGATAGCTGGATTCAAGGAAATGCGCTTAGCTCTATTCTAAGAGACGGGCCGCCACAGCCCATACACTGGATTAGCCCGTTCGTAACCTTTGGCGGATACATAGGAGTAATTTTCTTTTTTGTACTCAGCGGTTTTTTAATCACCTATTTATTACTCGAGGAAAAGCGCGTGAGCGACACGGTGGCCGTCAAGAAATTCTACATGCGCCGGATTTTGCGCATTTGGCCGCTCTATTACTTCCTTGTAATCATGGGGTTTTTCGTGTTGCACAACATCCCTTTGTTTGAGGTGATTTCTCAAGAAGATGAGTTTTTCAAGCACTACTGGCTAAATCTCATTTCTTATGTGTTCTTGCTTCCCAATTTGAGCTTTGCTTTTGTAATGGAGGCGGTACCCAACTTGGGCCATTTGTGGAGCATTGGAGTTGAAGAACAATTTTATCTGTTGTGGCCCCTTCTGCTCAAATATAGCAAACGTCCCATGCGCACGCTTTGGGGGTTTCTCATAGGAGTGCTTGCCTTCAAACTAATTTCACTTCTCGTCATTCGCTTTTGTTTCCCGGGACCTCCTCCCGATCCGGATCTCATGATTTTTTCGCCCGTTGAAACGTTTAAACGATTCGTTGGCTCCTTGAAATTCGAAGCAATGGCCATGGGTGGCATTGGCGCAGGTTGGGTATTCTATCAGCGAAAGAGCATATTGCAACTGCTCTATCACAAGGCCGTGCAATGGCTCGCACTCGCTGCCATACCCGCCATCGTGCTGCTTACGCCTGTGAAACTGTACTCTGCGCTCTACCTGCTGTTCAGTGTGCCTTTTCTCATCATTATCCTCAACGTTGCCACCAACCCCAATTGCGTGTACCGATTGCAGGGTCCTGTGCTCAACTATCTCGGTAAGATTTCCTACGGCATTTACATGTATCACCTTATTTGTATTGCATTCGCGTTTCACGTGCTCGACTCGCTGATTCATTTCCCATTGCGACTCGAAGGGTGGCATAGCGCGCTGCTATACGCACTATCCATTCCCCTCACGTTGGGAGTGTCGGCACTAAGCTATCATTTTCTTGAATATCCATTTATCCAAAAGAAGCGTACCTTCACCACCGTTATCAGTGGCGATGACGCCCGCGATTAACTATGTTCAGGAAAATCTCCATATTTCTCATTTTCGCTAGCTTGTACGCGTTCTCATACGTGTTTTTCAAGCAGCCATTTGAATTTTACCTGGCCTATTTTATTTTCTTCCTGTACATGCCATTCTTCTTTGCCAAGTTCGGTATTCCGAAATGGCCTGTACTGGTTTTCATGCCACTGTTCTTCTCAGGCATCTTGTATGTCTTGACGGGTGACAACACCTCGCAACAGTTCTTTAAAATTTTCATTGGATTCTTTGCCTCCTGCCTATTCTATCACTATGTAGTACAGAGTTACGATTTCGATTTAAAAGAACTTTTCAGGCTATACCTGGTTTCCGCCTATGTGGTTACCCTTATTGGTTTAGTGCAGTTAATTTCATATCCCATTGGCTTTAGGCCAGGCTATAACTTCCTGTGGATATTCAATAAATGGAACCCCAGCTACGGTGGATTGGGCGTGCGAATGAGTTCGGTCTTTTCTGAACCGGCCTATTTCGCGGCTTCCATTTCACCCGCTTTTTTTACGTCAGTCTACAACCTGTTTCAGCGCAAACCGCTCTTCATCACCAAATTCCAAAGCCTCGTTATTGCAATCATTTATCCGTTGACCTTTTCCAGTCTTGGAATTTTGGCCATCTTCTTTACCATGATCCTGCTTCTCATCAACATGGGCACTGTCCGTTACTCACTCATTTTCATTCCCCTCCTTATTGTAACCATCAACTATTCATATAAAAACGTTCCGGAGTTCCGAGACCGATGGGATGGTACAATTGAAATTTATTCTACGAATAACATCTATGACTACGATATCCACGGCAGCAGCTTCGTGTTGTACAACAATTCGCATGTCGCGTGGGAAAACTTTAAAAGGCATCCGCTTTTCGGCACTGGCCTGGGTGGGCACCCAACCGCATTCGATAAGTATACACTCACGCAGGAAGAGGGCGCAGTACAAATCGACTTCAATAAAATGGACGCCAATTCCATGTTGCTTCGATTGATGTCGGAAACAGGAGTCTACGGCCTAGCTGTAATCATTCTGTTGCTTTTCAGAAGCTGGATTTTAAAGTCGTATGCTATCGACGACGAAACGTGGGTTATGTCGAACGGACTCGCAATTATCATTCTGGTTTACTTGATTCGACAAGGCCACTACTTCCTCAACGGATTTCCGCTATTCCTTTGGCTATACTATTATTTGTCGGTTCAAAACAAGGCGGCAATGGTTGTCAAAAGAGCAGAAGTCAAAGCTGCTGAAACCGCGAAATTTCGTCCTTCCAGCGCGCAAGGTCAGCTTTCCCCAGGGCATATTTAACTTGGCCAAGCGACCAATGCACCTCTATGTTTCTGCGGAAAATTAGACCTGGATTTTGTAACTCCCCATTGAGTCCTGGAAAGGTTGTGAAATGATATAGAAAGTCTTCATCTATCCTTCGCTTGGCAAAAGCATTTACTGAAAAATTCGTTTGTATCGGTGAGCAAAACATAGTTGCCTCCGACATCAAATTGCGTTGAAGCCAACGTTTGCTTTCACTCACTTCGCGCTCAATTTCGGATGGGCTGCTCTTGCTTCTAAGTAAATGCGACATGGTGTGCGACTCAACGCAGTGCCCTTTCGCCTGCAGTGCTTTCAGTTGGTTGACTGATAAGGGTAAAAAATCATCCTGCTCATGATCCACCCGCGGGTCAATTACCTGTCGGATGTTTTTTCTATAGTAATCAACCCCATCAGCCGCATCAACAAAGTCGGGAACTACAAAAAACACAGCGCGCGCACCGCGTTTCTCGAGTAGTTCAGCGGCAAGCGCATTGTTCTTGAGCCCATCGTCGAACGTGAACAAGACATACGGACCGTTGATGAGTTTTCCGTTGAAATAATCTCCCAGTTGCTTCGGATCGAGCGCGCGAAAATTGCTCAGAATAAAATCAATCACCTGCTCCATTTGCTCCCTTCGGTCAAAGGGTGTAGAATGCATGCACAACACGATTAATTCGTTGGAAGCATACTTCCACGGACGCATTTTATACTCTGCACTTCCTGCAATTGACTTGAAAAGTTGGACGATTCGTTGTTTCATTACCACGTATCTATATCGCTTCTATACATCCACCAGCTGCTCCAATCGTTCACGGCATCGGCCAGCGGACCCTTTGCAATAAAGTAGATGCGCTTTTCAATAGGACGCATGCCCGCAGATGCAACGATACTCACTAAATCGGTGGATTGGTGATTGACGGCGAATGACAAGAGTGTGAAATTCGCACTTCGCTTCACCTCCCGAATAAGCGCAAGTAATGAGCGTTGCATAAAGTCTTGATCGGCATGCGATACTAAAAACTTTCCAATGACCAACTCGCGAATAATACGTTTGCGACGCTGTGCCTTCAATTCGAAATAGGCCTTCTTCCCATCCGACTCAAAAGTAAACCGGTAGAAATCGCCCGTCTCGTAGGCAAAACGATAGGTATCAAAATCGGTTCGCTGCGCGACATATACAGTTGAAAGGTCGCCCTTAAAGTCGTTCTTCTTTCGATCACCCCACGCCTTTCGCAACTGCCTTTCCGGTTTCGAAAAAAACGAACGGACAGGGTTTAACGGCTTGATGTACCATTGCAAATTGAATGGGTTTTTCCATCCGTTGCGCATGAAGGAATTGTAAGATGCCTCTACCGGAAATCCGATAAGCAACTCCGCATTGAAACCACTTTCCGGCTCATGGATGTAGTTGAGCATTTTGCCAAACAAGCCCTTACCCCGATAGTCGGGGTGCACCAGTGAGTTGCCGCTTTGATACGACTTAACTTCCTTTCCGCCTATCACTACAGGCCAATAGAAAAAAGACTGGAACCCCGCAACGCGCTCGCCATCGAGCGCTACAATGCGAATGCAGTTTGTACGCTGAAACTCCTGCTCATAGAACTGGCCGAATAGCGTGTCAAACTGTGCTGCACCGGTAGCATACTCCAGGTCGAACAAGGCCACTACCTGCGGCCGCATCCAATCTTCATACTTTTGAATCGTCATAGACTGCCGTTAATTTGCAGCGAAGATGAAAAGAATTCTTGTTCTTTATAAAGAATTAGCCGGTTACTTTATCGCTTGTCTCGATGAACTCTGCGAGCAGCATGGAGTGCAGGCCGATGTGGTGGCTTATCCTGTAAATGCCGATGCTCCTTTTCAGTTCAAGCATTCTGAGCGCATCCGCCTGATAGCAAGAAACACGGTCTCCAACGATCAGTTGGACCGCATGATTGCGGACAATTCATACGACCTCATCTTTACCGGAGGCTGGTTCGACAAAGGTTACCTCAACGCAATTCGCCGCCGAACATGCCCGGCCTTGCTCGGTTTCGATAACGCTTGGAACGGCTCCCTGAAACAACAGCTTTCAACTATCTATGGACGATTCTTTTTAAAGCCGTTGTTCGAATACGCTTTTGTGCCGGGAAAAGCACAGGCGATTTTCGCGCGCAAACTTGGCTTTGCTGAAAAGCACATCGTTCGCGGAGCCTACTCGTGCGACGTGTCGCGCTTTTCGCAGGTGCAGCTCCACCAACAAACCAAGAACCGTTTGATTTATGCCGGCCGCTATTCTCCGGAAAAATTCGTTCTACCCCTTTTTAATGAATTCCATAAACTAGCCGAAACATCTTTTCCAAACTGGGAATTGCATTGCATCGGAACGGGGCCGCAATGGGCTAAACGACTTGAATCGCCTCACATTATGCACCACGGATTTATGCAGCCCGATGCATTGCTTGAATTCATGCAAACCGGCAATGCATTCGTACTCCCAAGCACCTTCGAACCATGGGGAGTTGTGGCACACGAATTTGCCGCAGCCGGTTACCCTCTTGTGCTCTCCGATGCGGTTGGCGCCAGTGAAGCATTTCTCGAACATGGCAAAAATGGATTTCGTTTTCAAGCCAATAACGCTGAAACATTGAAGGAAGCTCTTGCAAAAATAATGTCGCTCAACGCACACCAACTTCAGGAAATGGGAGCTGCCAGTCGGGTGCTGGCACAAAGCATTACTCCGAAAACATGGGCCTATAGCGTGGCAAGTATGATGCGATAAAGAAGGCATTTTACAAGCGATATGATGGCTATGTTGCTTTCCCCGCTTACCTTGCCAACCATTATCAAAAATCCATGTGCGGAATTAGCGGCATAGCACGATTCACCGACAAAGCTGAGTGCGAAAAAAAGGTGCGCACCATGAACAGCCTTATTGCACATCGGGGACCCGATGCAGAAGGCATGTGGTCAAACAACCAGTGTGTGCTCGGACATCGCCGACTTTCCATCATTGACACTTCGGAAGCCGGCAACCAACCGTTTCAAATTGACAATGGCGCACTGGTAATTGTGTTCAATGGAGAAATCTACAACTACCTCGAGCTTCGCAAAGAGCTGGAAAGCACGCATACATTTTCAACACAAACCGACACGGAAGTAATACTGGCTGCATACAAGAAATGGGGCATCGATTGCGTGCACCACTTCTTTGGCATGTTCGCATTTGCACTTTGGGATGAAAAGCAAGAACAACTCATCATCGCGCGTGATCGCCTGGGAGTGAAACCGCTTTACTACGCAGAAACAGCGCAAGGCCTCGTGTTCGCCTCTGAAATTCGTGCAGTGCTATCGACCGGTTGGATAGAGCGCCGAATTCACAGCAATGCACTAGCCGACTATTTGCGTTATCAAACGGTGCACGCACCGCAAACCATTATCGACGGTGTGCACATGCTGATGCCGGGTCACCGCATGATCATCAGCAGCAAAGGCGTTCAAACCGAACGCTGGTGGGATCTTACCGACAGCCGTGTGAAACTCGATGGAAGCGAGTCGAAAGAGAGTGTTCACAGACGCATTCATGACCTACTCTCCTCCAGCGTAGAGTTGCGCATGAGAGCTGATGTACCTTTTGGTGCATTCCTTTCAGGAGGCATCGATTCGAGCATCGTAGTAGGCCTTATGAGCCGCACCTCGTCGCATCCCGTAAACACCTTTTCCATTACGTTCCAGGAGCAAGCCTACGATGAAAGCCCTTACTCCGAGCTCATCGCGAAACGCTTCAATACCCGCCACACGGCAATTCAACTCAGTGCCGAACATTTTCTGAAAATGGTTCCGGAAGCCTTGATGGCAATGGATCATCCAAGCGGCGATGGGCCCAATACGTATGTTGTTTCGAAAGCAACACGCGATGCCGGAGTGAAAATGGCGCTCAGTGGCTTAGGAGGCGATGAGATTTTTGCGGGCTACGATGTTTTTCGACGTATGAAAGCGCTCGAAACGAAACAATGGATCAATCGAATGCCATTTCATCTGCGAAAAAATATCGGCTCTCTTCTGCGCACGTTGAAGCCATCGGCCGCAACCGAAAAACTAGCAGCAGCGCTGGCTCAGGAGCGCATAGACCTAGCGCATTTTTACCCGCTTACCCGACAGGTGCTATACGACAACGAGGTAACCCGTTTGCTCAAAACAACCTCACTCGAATCGAACAGCGTCGAGTTGTTGGCTCAAGCTGTGAGCGGCACACGCCTGCCAACACTCTCCAAAGTGAGCGTGCTTGAAATTTCAACCTACATGCAGAATGTATTGCTGCGCGATGCCGACCAAATGAGCATGGCGCATGCACTAGAAATACGTGTTCCTTTTCTCGATCATCGACTGATTGAGTTTGTGCTAGGAGTTGGTGACTCGTACAAGTTTCCGCATACACCGAAAGAATTGCTTACCGCCTCTGTTGGCGATTTGATTCCGCGCGAAATCATTGATCGACCGAAAATGGGCTTTACATTTCCATGGGCAGTTTGGATGCGCAATGAATTAAAATCCTTTTGCGAAGAACAGCTTGGCGCGCTGCGTCAAGTAGAAGCACTTCACCACGATGAGGTACTTGATTTATGGAAACGTTTCTTGGCGGGCGATAAGCGTATTACCTGGTCGCGCATTTGGCCTCTGGTAGTATTGGGGCATTGGGTAAAACAGCACGATGCACACTAGAAAAAAAATACTCGTTTTCAGCGATTGGTTCTTGCCCGGATACAAGGCCGGCGGCCCAATTCGATCGTTGGCCAATTTGGTGCATAGTCTTGAATTCGATTTTTGGATTGTAACGCGCATTACCGATCACCACAGCACGCAACCCTATTCGGGCATTGCAGCCGGCGTTTGGACTCAACACCGTGAAAACGTTCAGGTATGCTACATGCATGAAGCAGATGTAACGTCGCTATTCATCAAGCAACTTCTGCAGCAACAGTCCTTCGACTTCATCTATTTCAATTCTCTTTTTTCGCCCACGTTCACCATACAACCGCTTCGCATTGCTCGTTCAATGGGGCTTGCAGAGCGTTGTGTGCTGGCTCCACGCGGTATGCTAAAACCCGGCGCCCTTTCCATCAAGGCAAAAAAGAAAAAAGTATTTCTATTGCTTTCGCGCTGGCTAGGTTGGTTTAAAAACATTCGCTGGCATGCAACTAACGAGCAGGAAGAGCAAGAAATAAAATACCATTATGGCCAATCAAGCAGCGTATTCATTGCGCCAAACCTGGCATCTGTTATAACAACAAACAGCGCAGTTGCGCAAAAACAAAGCGGTCAGTTGCGACTGGTGAGCATTGCCCGAATAAGCGCGGAGAAAGGCATTCGCGAGGCGCTCCTGTTTTTAAAATCTTCCGGTTTGCATTCAGGTGTTGAATGTGTTTTTTATGGCACTCAACAAGATCAGGCATACTTGAATGAATGCAAGGAGTTGGCTACACAAATAGCAGGTGCAGTTATTTCATTTCCGGGTGAAATAGCCCCCGAAGAAATACCGACCGCCCTCGAACACGCCCATTTCTTTTACATGGCAACGTGGGGTGAAAACTTTGGACACGCCATTGCCGAGGCGTTGCAACATGGCAAACCCGTTATAGTGAGCGACCGCACACCGTGGCGCAATTTGACCATTGAGCACGCAGGCTGGGATTTGCCGTTGGATGCACTACCCTTCTCTGATGTATTGCGTCTATGCCATAGTATGCCCCAAGAAGAATACGAGGTATGGAGCAAGGCAGCCCGCACATTTGGAAGTGCGCATGCCAACGACCCCAAGCACCTGCAAACGTATTATTCCCTTTTCTCATAATATTCACGCATCTTTAACACATGGCTAACTACCACCGTTGTTACCTTGCAACGCAACTTATTACTGCATGAACATCGTAATCCTCTCTCGCGACCCGAAACTTTACAGCACCCGTCGCCTCGTTGAAGCAGGCGAGCAACACGGGCATAACGTGCGTGTGCTCGACCACTTGAAATGCAATCTGGTAATTGAAAAGAAAAAACCCAAAGTCATTTATAAGGGTGAAGAAATAACGAATGTGCATGCTGTGATTCCGCGCATAGGAGCTTCGGTAACGTTCTACGGAACGGCAGTTGTTCGTCAGTTTGAAATGATGCACGTTTTCAGTGCAGTTGAATCGCAAGCACTGGTGCGCTCGCGCGACAAACTGCGCAGCATGCAAATTCTTTCGCGCGCAGGACTTGGTCTGCCCAAAACAGTTTTCAGCAACTACTCCAAAGACGTAGATAAAATTTTGGCCGAAGTAGGCGGCACTCCTGTCGTGATTAAACTCCTAGAAGGAACACAAGGCTTGGGTGTGGTGCTTGCCGACAACGACAAAGCAGCCATCAGTGTTATGGAAGCCTTCAACGGTCTCAAAGCAAGGGTGATTGTTCAGGAATTCATACGTGAAGCAAAAGGCGCCGACATTCGTGCGTTTGTAATTGACGGACAAGTGGTAGGCGCAATGAAACGACAAGCGAAAGAAGGTGAATTCCGATCGAACCTCCACCGAGGTGGCACAGCAGAAGTTATAACTCTTTCGCGTCAGGAAGAGATTGCAGCCATTAAAGCAGCAAAGGCACTTGGACTCGGAATAGCGGGTGTAGACTTGTTGCAGAGCGATCGCGGACCACTCATCATTGAAGTAAACTCATCTCCCGGACTCGAAGGAATAGAAGGCGCTACGCAAAAAGACATCGCGGGCGAATTCATCAAGTTCATCGAAAAACACGTTGATCACTAGTGCGTGAAAATCGCACGGTCTACCACATAGGTGTCAACCGGATTCACACATAGCACCGGAATCTGAGCTTCGTTAGTAATTACTTGTTGCTCATAATTACTGCTGAAGAAACTCATGATGCTATTGTCGTAGAAATTCATGATACACACCAAATCGGCGTCGATACCCGCAGAGTACTTCAACAGGTCACGCACGAAATCGTCCGATTTATTTTCTGTAATTTCTACATCGTAAGGAATTCCCTTTTCTTCCAGATATTCTTTTGCGAAAATGATATTGCGCTCTAGCTGATTGCGCAAAAACTCGTCGGTTTCTCCCGGTGAAATCAAATGAACCTCAGAGCCGAAATACTTCGCCATATCGGCAACCAAACTCAACTTCTGCTTCGTTTCCTTGTGCAAATCGAGTGGCACCACAAGCTTGCGGTATCCGTGTTCACGAATGTCGCGCTCCTGCACAACAATGAAAGGAACAGAGCTTTCTGTTACAATTTTCAGCGCACGGCTGCCAGTCAGGAATTGCATGCCTCGCATACCGTGCGTTCCCATGATGATGAGGTTTGCCTCGATTTCAACAGCTACTTTATCGATGTCTTCGAAAACACTTCCTATTCGGGCAATCACTCCAATCTCGACATTATTCTCACGCTTCACGCGCTCACGCAGTGCTTCCAGCTTTAATCTAGCCTCTGCGATATGCTTCTTGTTATCCACAACGTGCATTACGTGGATCGACGCTTTGATAGTGCTTGCCACCAACAAGGCATGCTCAATTGCTGTGTCGCTAACTTTTGTAAAATCAGTTGGTACAAGTATCTTTTTGTCGTTGTTCATAAGGATTCGGTATACAGGGCAAATGTACACACCTAATGCGCTTCGTAAAAACTCATGACATAAAATAGTGCATGCACCGCGCTATGAAACCCTCCGGATCTTCCGCATGCAGCCAATGACCTGCAAGCTCCATGCGTTCAAATTGCGCATGCACTGCAAGATTGCGAATAGAATCATAATCACTTTCCGGCACATAATGACTCTTCCCTCCGGTGAGAAAAAGTGCCGGTGTATCGATGCGGTCTTCAGGCAAAGCAGCCATGAGCTCTGCGCGTTCGCTGAAGATGACCTCCAAGTTGAACCTCCAGTCGAGTAAGCCCGGTTCCTTCCAGTACAGATTTTTCAGCAGAAACTGCAAGGTACCTTGGTCGGAAACATGCCTGGAAAGGCGCGTTTCTGCCTCCTTCCGGGTTGGGCAATGAGCTACATCGACCTCAAACAGCCCTTTGAAAACCTGATCGTGGTGCGAAGGATACTTCTTAACACCCATATCGGCCACCACCATTCGGTCGATCAGAAAACCATATTGCTGAGCAAATCGCATAACGGTTTTACCCCCCATAGAGTGGCCAATAAGCTGCACATCGCGTAGTCCCAACTCTGCGATAAGTTCAAATAAGTCGTTCGCCATAGCGTCATAATCCATCACATGGTGGTGCGGAGAATGGCCGTGGTTGCGTTGGTCGACCAGGTAAACGGTATGGGTATTTGAAAAAACGCGGGCGTGTGTTTGCCAGTTGTCGGAGCTGCCAAACAAACCATGTAATATAACGAGTGGCGGGCCCTCGCCCAAGGTTCGGTGAAAGAGCTTCATACCGTCTGCAATTCTCGTTTATAGAGGCTTACAGTGTTTTCGAGGCCCCAATAGAGTGCATCGCTAATGAGCGCATGACCGATGGACACCTCAAGCAAGCCGGGAACTTGCGAAGCAAAATAATGTAGGTTTTCAAACGACAAATCGTGGCCGGCGTTTAGCCCGAGTCCATGTTCTTGCGCCGCTAAGGCCGTAGCAACGAATGGGCGAACCGCTTCCTCTTTGTTCAATGGATATCCCACGGCATATGACTCGGTGTACAATTCAATTCGATCGGTGCCGATGGCAGCAGCCGGTGCCACCAGCTGTGGCTCTGCATTCAGAAAAATACTTACCCTTATGCCGGCAGCCTTCAGCCTTGATACGATCTGACGCAAGAAATCACCATGGCCCACTACATCCCAACCGGCGTTCGAAGTGATTGCATCGGGTGGATCGGGTACCAGCGTTACTTGATGCGGACGCACGTCCAACACCATCGACATAAAATCTTCGGATGGATAGCCTTCGATATTGAACTCGGTAGTTACAGCCTTCTTCAACTCATACACATCGGATCGGCGGATGTGGCGTTCATCGGGCCGCGGATGCACTGTTATTCCATCGGCACCATATCGCTCAATACGCCTTGCAGCCTCGATAACGTCGGGAACACTGCCTCCACGTGCATTTCGCAAGGTGGCAATTTTGTTAATGTTGACACTCAGTTTTGTCATTGCTCTCAATTGGGTGCAAAGAAAGAGGAAGCAAAACAAACTCCTTTCGCTAGCACAAGGACATTCCTCAACTTTATCCTTGCCCTGTGAATAAATTAGCAAACTTTGAGGAAGTTTGCGCCCGAATTGTGCAACTTTTACCACAATGCGGTGGTTTAACCCATCAATAACCCTTTAATACTACGCCCGTGATTACTTCACGCAAATTGCTCAGCTCAGAAATTCCTTCCCTCAGCGCCAACGATGAGCCTATGAACGCTCTCGACCTGATGGATCAGTTTCGCATATCGCATTTACCCGTGGTTGAAAACGGGAAACTCTTGGGGTTGATTGCCGAAGACGCCCTGATGGACCTGGAAAGCCTACACGGCAATCCAAGTGGGCTTCCTTTGCTGCGCGCGCAGGTGTTGCCCGATGCTCATATCTTCGATATTCTAAAAATTGCGAGTGAGCATCATATTAGCATTGTGCCGGTTGTCGACGCTGAAAACAACTATCTCGGTGCAATACGGCTTGAAGATTTGATTGAGCAAATAGCCGAGATGCAGGGAGCCAATCAACGAGGCGGTATAATCGTTCTCGAGATGTGGGACAAAGACTACAGTATGCAGCAAATTTCACGAATCATCGAAGAAAACAATTCCAAAATACTGAGTATTTCACTGAGTCCAGGGGAAGGCGGTAAAATCGAAGTCAACATCAAAATAAATCAGCCCGATTTGAACGCAATCATCAGCAGTTTCGAGCGCTTCGGCTACACTGTGAAAGCCACCTATCAGGAATCGGCCTACACAGAAGACATGCGCAAACGATACGACGAGTTGATGCGAATCCTAAATATCTAGCACCCTCCGTGCACAGGTTGAAAATCTATTGAAGCCATTCGTGAAATGCGAATGGCTTCTTTGTTTATTTGCAAACCAAACCGACTGGAAGTGAAAATTGCCCTCTACGGAAAACGTTTCGACGAAGAGTTTACTGATAGCATAGAAAAGCTGTTAGACTCCATGGTGCGCCGGGGCATCGGGATAGTGGTTCATGAAAAATTCTATCTGTTTCTGACCCAAAAGGTCACACTGCCCAGCACAATCGAAATTTTTCGCACTACAGAAGACCTGCAGGGTGTTTCATTTTTGCTCAGTGTGGGTGGCGATGGCACCTTGCTGGAAACCGCGGCTATCATACGTGACACGCGCATCCCTGTATTGGGCATCAACACTGGCCGCCTCGGCTTTCTGTCGCCCGTTTCTGGCAACGACGTCGACCAAGCCATTGAAGCGCTCGTAAACCAGGACTTCACCCTCGACAAGCGCTCATTGATTGAAGTAAAAAGCGCTCAGCAAGACTTTGGTGATTTTCCTTATGCGTTGAATGACGTGACCATCACGAACAAGCAGCGCAGTAGCATGATAACCATTCATGCGTACGTAAACGACCAATTCATGAGCACCTATTGGGCCGATGGCCTTATTGTGGCTACCCCAACCGGTTCCACCGCGTATTCGCTCAGTTGCGGAGGGCCTATTGTACTGCCTGAAAGCAACAATGTGATACTTACCCCAATTGCACCACACAACCTGAACGTTCGGCCATTTGTATTGCCCAATACCGGCAAGGTATCTCTTCGCGCTGAGGGCCGTGAACCGCATTTCACGCTCACGCTCGACAGTCGATCGTATGTGGTAGACAATGAAACCATCATTGATCTGACCCGGGCCAATTTCGAATTTCATTTGGTTAGTTTATCGGGCCACGGCTTTTTCAATACCATTCGCCAAAAAATGGGCTGGGGTCATGATGCGCGAAGCAAACGCACTTAACAAGGAACCTTTTTAAAAGACCCTCCGTAGAAAGGCAATAGATGAAACAACCACGCGTTGCCATAGCTGTGAAACCACTTATGACTTTGCTTTTTATAGCATTGGCCTTGCCGTTGTTCGCTCAAAAAAACAAATTCGAGCGCAGCAAAGACGTAGGCCTGCTCTACGGAACGAGCTATTACCTCGGCGAGGTTAATCCCTACAAGCATTTCGGCACACGATTGAAAAGCGGCGGAGGCATCTCTTTCAGAAACAACTTCAATCGCAGGTGGACCATGAAAACCAGTGTGCTTTACCATGTGGTGGAAGCATGGGATTCTGACAGTGATGACCCCTGGATTCGCAATCGCAACCTGAGTTTTCGCAATCAGGTTATTGAAGGAAGTGTGCAGGGCGAATTGAACTTCTTCAACTACCAACTTGGCAACCGTAAGTTTCCTGTTTCCCCTTACTTATTTGGAGGTTTGGCCTATTACCGAATGCGCCCCATGGCCCAATACCGTGGCACCTGGTACGAACTCCAGCCACTGGGCACCGAGGGGCAAGGCACTGAGTTTGGTGCAGAAAAATACAAGACTACCATGTTTTCGGTACCCTTTGGAGCAGGCATAAAAACCAACCTATTCGCCATTTTCGGATTGAGTATCGAATGGGGAGTGCGAAAAACATGGACCGACTATTTCGATGACATTTCAGGCAAATATGTTGACCCCGGTTTGCTTGCGGACCTCAACGGAGAGTTGGCGGCTGTGCTCTCCGACAGAAGCATCGAAAAAGAAATACCCAACACAGCAGGCAACAACAATGGAGGCTTGCAACGCGGCGATTCAGGCCGAAAAGACTACTACTTTTTCTCGATGGTGTCGCTCAACATTCGCCTCGACCGAAAAGCGACCACTTGCTGGGAGCATGAATAGTCAATAACTTCAATTTTCAACCTTTTTTAGGAGTCGGAAAAGGGGCCATAACCTCGTAAATTTGCGCCTCTCGGAACGCCTGTTTCGGGAAGGACGGCATGAGTTTATTGGACCAAATCGACAAAACCCGCGTACCTCGTCACGTAGCCATCATCATGGATGGCAATGGCCGTTGGGCTAAAAGCCAAGGAAAAGAGCGCATTTTCGGACATTCCCATGGAGTGGAGTCGGTTCGTGCTGCATTGAAAGCCGCCACCCGCAGCGGTGTTGAATACCTCACGCTGTATGCATTCTCGACCGAGAACTGGAACCGTCCGAAAGAAGAAGTGGATGCACTCATGAATTTGTTGGTGCACACCATCGTTGGCGAGTTGCCCGAGCTCGACGAGAACCAAGTGCGCCTTCACGCCATTGGTGACCTTGAAAGACTGCCGGAAGATTGCCACAGCGAGCTCAAACGCGCAATGGCTCACACAGCAGGTCATAGCAGAGTGAATTTGATACTTGCCTTGAACTACAGTGCCCGCTGGGAAATAACCAACGCCGTAAAACAAATTGTTGCGGAAGGCATTCGCGCTGAAGCCATCACCGACGACGTCTTTGCAAGCAAACTCTCAACTGCTGCTTTCCCGGATCCGGAATTACTCATTCGAACCAGTGGCGAAGCGCGCATCAGCAATTTCTTGCTTTGGCAGATTGCCTACGCTGAGCTTTACTTCACTGACACGCTCTGGCCCGACTTCCGGGAAGAGGATTTTTTCGCAGCTCTTGTTGACTTCCAGTCGCGCGAGCGTCGTTTCGGTAAAACATCGGAGCAAATTGCCGCTGAAACCATTTCTGCAAACCCTACCCATGAAGCATCGCATTAGCACAACACAAGCACTAGGTTCGGTTATGCATTTCAACACCATGTGGTTGCCCACCTGTAGGCTCTTTATCGCAATGCTCTTCATTGCTGTTGCGCAAACAGTTGAAGGGCAAACTGTAATCGGAAATCAGGTTGATTATGCGGCTCCGCTCAACTACAAAATCGCGGGCATTACCGTTTCAGGAGCACAATACACCGACGTGCAAGCCATCAAGCTGTTTAGCGGATTGCAAGAGGGCGATGAGGTAGCAATACCCGGCGATGCTATCAGCGATGCCGTGCGCAAGCTCTGGAAACAACGCCTTTTCACCGACATCGGAATTTATGCCGCCGAGTTCCGCGGCAACGACGTCTACTTGGTCATAAGCCTGAAAGAATCACCCCGCATGACCAAATACGTCATCAACGGAGTTAAGAAATCAGAGTCCGACAATCTGCGCGAAAAACTTGATTTGCGTACGATGACAATCAGCACCGACAACGTCAAAAACAACTCCATCAAAACCATTAAGGACTATTATATCGATAAGGGCTACTACGCCGCAACGATAAAAGTGTCGGAGCGCGAAGACCCAACTCTTCAAAACGGCGTGATACTGGAGTTTGACGTCAATAAAGGAGACCGAGTAAAAATCGAGGAGATTGTTATTGAAGGAGCCGGAATAGCCCAAGAGAAGCGTGACATTCTATTTCTGAAAGGAAGAAAAATGCGACCCGTTATGAGCGTGAGTGCTATTAAACGCACCATGAAAGACACGAAAGAACGCGACTGGTCGCGCGTATTCAAATCCTCAAAATTCATGGAGGAGAAATACGAAGAAGACAAGCAAAAAATCATTGCCAAATACAACAAGAAAGGCTTCCGAAACGCCAAGATTGCATACGACTCTGTGTACACGATAAACAGTGAGCGCGTTGGCATCTACATGAAAATTGAAGAAGACAAGCGGTTCTACTTTCGAAATATCAATTTCGTAGGAAACACGAAATACACCACCGGCCGACTCGACAGCGTTCTCAATATTCGACGCGGAGATATTTACAACCTGGAGTTGCTGGAAACAAGGCTCAACTTCAACCCGCAGGGCATCGACCTTTCATCGCTCTATACCGACGATGGTTATTTGGCGTTTTATGCCTTTCCGGTGGAAACGCTTATTGAGCCCGACAGCATCGACATTGAGGTGCGCATGAACGAAGGGAAGCAATTCCGGATTGGAAGAATAAACATTAGTGGGAACACGAAAACCAACGACCACGTTATTTTCCGCGAGATACGCACTCGTCCGGGAGAGTTGTTCAACCGCAGCGACATCATTCGCACGCAGCGTGAATTAGCCTCGTTGGGATATTTCAACCAAGAAGCATTCGATGTGCGCACCAATCCGCGTCCCGATGATGGGCTGGTAGATCTGGAATACGTGCTCGAAGAAAAACCCAACGACCAGATTCAGCTGAGTGGAGGTTGGGGCGGAGGCCGCGTAGTGGGTTCGTTGCAACTCAGCTTCACCAACTTCTCCATGCGCAACTTCTTCAAGAAAGAATCGTGGAGCCCCTTACCCACAGGTGATGGCCAGCGACTGTCACTGAGCGCTTCTTCGAATGGAACGTTTTTCCAAGCCTATAACATCTCGTTCACCGAGCCATGGTTGGGTGGAAAAAAACCTACATCGCTGACCGTGTCTTCAAGTATTTCTCGCCAAACGAACGGTCAATTCAAAAAGCTTCGACAAAGCGACTTGGACAACAATTCTTTTCTAAGAGAGAATTATTCCGTGGGCGACGACAATCCTAACCTGCAAGAGCTCAAAGTAATTGGAGGTGCCATCAACATTGGTACACGCTTGCAAAAACCCGACGACTACTTCGTGCTCTATACCGGTATTTCGTATCAGAAATTCATTCTGAACAACTACCGCGCGTTCTTCGGTGACTTCTCCAACGGTATTGCCAACAACCTGGCCTACAACTTCACACTTTCACGAAGCTCCACCAGCGAACCCATTTACCCAACCTACGGATCGCAAATCACCTTTACCACCAAGCTCACTCCACCGTATAAGTTTCTTGCAGAACGCTTCGGTGATAAGACCTTCGATTATGAGAACATGACGCAGGGAGAGCGATTCAAGTTGGTGGAGTACTACAAAATGAAGATTACAGCGCATTGGTACACCGCACTGAATAAGCACAAGGATCGCAAGTTTGTGCTGCATACCAATGTTGGCCTTGGTTTCATTGGCTCATACAACAAACAACTCGGCCTTACGCCTTTCGAGCGATTCTATCTGGGAGGTGTTTATTTGAGCGGATTCCTGCTCGACGGACGCGAAATTGTGAACTTGCGTGGCTACGACGACTTGACCCTTACCTCACCCAACCAAAATACAGGATCGCCCGCCATTGCGAAATACAGCGCAGAACTTCGTTATCCCCTATCCACCAACCCCAGCGCTACCATTTTCATGATGGCTTTTGCAGAAGCGGGCAATACTTGGAGCGATTTGCGGTTATTCAACCCCTACCAGGTATACCGTTCGGCAGGCACCGGCCTTCGCATCTTCCTACCGATGTTCGGATTACTTGGATTTGACTACGGATGGAGACTCGACGATTTGCCCTCGTACCCCAATATGGCGCGCGGTCAATTCCACTTCTCTATCGGTATGAACATGGGAGAATTATAGAAACCTTACCTTCGTACTCATTTGTTGAAACCCTTTTGCTTCATGAAATTTCTTGTAACCGGTTTTTTCCTTGTGGTAGCCTTGCTGAGTCAGGCCCAAAAATTTGCTTACGTTGATTCAAAATACATTCTGAGTCACATTCCCGAATACCAGCAAGCCCAAGCTGAGATAAACAAGCTCAGCTCGCAATGGCAAAAGGACATCGAGAACAAGTACGAGACTATCGCAAAACTTGAAACATCGTTGCAGGCGGAGAAAATTCTCCTCACCGATGAAATGAAGCAGAAGCGCGAACAGGAAATCGAAACCAAGCGCCAAGAAGCCAAAGACATGCAGAAGTCCAAGTTCGGCATTAACGGTGAGCTTTTCAAAAAGCGTGAAGAATTGGTGAAGCCCATACAAGATCAGATTTATGAGGCCATTCAGGAAGTAGCTTCAACCAGTGCGCTTATGGTCGTATTCGACAAGGCTTCGGACAGCAACATGCTTTACACCAATCCGAAGCATGACATCAGCGATAAAGTCTTGAAGAAAATGGGATTGAAACCCGGAGAGACAATGGATGACGAAGAAGGAAGTGAAGATGGAGGCGGTGACGAAGATGGACAAAAAACAGACAATAAAGCACCGGGTGCACCCGGTAAAAATGCTGTCCCTCCCAAAGGCGGTGAACGCGTTCCGATAAAAGATAAATAAAAGAGAATGCCTACATTTGGCACGGAAATTCGAAACCGGATTTCCAAGATTTAATTTTCACTATGATCAAAAAACTTTCTCTTGCCGCCCTCTTTTTTGGAATTATGGTGGCTACACAGGCCCAAAAACTGGGACACATCAATGGTCAAATGCTCGTAGAGCACATGCCCGAATACAAAACTGCTTACGACGAATTAAGCACTTACAAGAAACAGTATGAAGACGCTTTGCTTGCTATGCGCTCCGAATACGAAAAGATGATTGAGGACTTTAAAAAATCAGAACAGACAGCGCCCAAGGTTATCCTTGACACCAAGGTGAAAGAAATTCAGGCGAAAGAGCAGGGTATCTACGACTTCCAAGAACAGGCCAGTGCCGACGTCTCTGCTGAAGAACAACGCAAGGTCGAGCCCATCCTTGAGAAAGCAAAAAAGGCCATCGAAGAAGTAGCAAAAGCCAACGGCTATAACTACATTTTCGATGCAGGTTCGGGATCCATGCTCTACATGGGCGGCGACGACATCACCAAGCTTGTATGCACCAAGTTGGGCATCCCCGACTTCACTGCTGAAGCGAAAGAAGCTCCAAAGAAATAATTGAATAAATGACTCGTGTAAGGCTCGGATAATCTCCGGGCCTTATTTTTATGGCCATGACCAACGACCGACCCATTGGCATATTCGATTCAGGCATCGGAGGCTTGACAGTAGCAGCGGCCATACAACGTTTGCTTCCCAACGAATCGCTCGTGTACTTTGGTGACACCGCTCACCTTCCCTATGGCGATAAATCGAAAGAACTCATTGCGGAATACGCGGTGAACATCACCCAGTTTCTACTGACTGAAAAAAACTGCAAGGCCATCGTTATAGCCTGCAACACCGCTTCTGCTGCAGCCTACGAGGCACTTCGTGATACGTATAAAGGATCGGTGCCGGTTATCAATGTCATTGACCCCATGATTGAAGAGGTTATAGCCGATGACCTTATTCGTAAAGTGGGCATCATTGCCACTAAAACAACAGTTGGCAGTGGAGTCTATCAAGAAAAATTCGCACGACGCAAGCCCGAACTGCAATTCACTGCACTGGCCACTCCGTTGTTGGCCTCGATGATTGAGGAGGGATTTTACAATAACACCATCAGTGAAGCCGTGCTGAATGAATATTTGAGCAATGCAACGCTCGAAGACATTGATGGGCTGGTGCTCGCCTGCACCCACTATCCGCTCATCAAAAAAGAAATCGACGCATTCTTTGGCGGTCGGGTAAAGATCTTTGATTCAGCAGAGGTTGTTGCCCGAAAACTCAAGGGTATCTTGGAAAAAGAACACTTGTTGTGTTCGAACACCGAGCATGAAAATCAATTCTTCGTTTCGGACTATACAAGCGCTTTCGAAGCGGCTACAAAAATCTTCTTCAAGAAAGAACTGCACTT
>JBILIX010000100.1:0-6794 GCA_044368835.1 Flavobacteriales bacterium
TTGGCGAGCAGCAACCTTCAACTTTTAAAGGCCGCATAAAGCGTTAGTTGAAATCGGAAAGCTCTCGGCGTGCAGTAACTTTCAACCTTCAATCTTCAACTTTCAATCTTCAACCTATTCCTTAATCCCCACCAAGTCCATCATAAACGCATACTCCAGCGCTACTTCCTTCAGTGCTTCGAAACGTCCGCTTTTACCGCCGTGGCCTGCATCCATGTTGCACCAGAAGAGCAGCTGGTTGTTGTCGGTTTTGTATTCGCGCATCTTGGCTACATATTTCGCCGGCTCCCAATATTGCACTTGGCTGTCCCAGTAGCCCGAGGTAACGAGTTGGTTCGGATAATCTTTCTTCTCGATGTTGTCGTAGGGTGAATACGACTTCATGTAGTCGTAGTACTCTTTGTTTTTCGGATTGCCCCACTCGTCAAACTCGAAGGTAGTGAGCGGAATCGTTTCATCGAGCATCGTGGTAATAACATCCACAAATGGCACCGCACTCACAATACCGCGCCACAGGTCGGGGCGCATATTCGTGATGGCACCCATCAACAATCCGCCGGCACTGCCGCCCATCGCAAAGAGTTTTTCCTTGCTGGTGTAGTTGTTTGCAATCAAGTGTTCAGCGCAGTTGATGAAGTCGGTGAATGTGTTTTTCTTATTCAACAGTTTTCCGTCTTCATACCAGTGGCGGCCCATCTCTTGTCCGCCGCGTATGTGCGCAATGGCATACACGAAGCCACGATTGAGCAACGACAAGCGCGCTGAAGAGAATCCGGCATCCATTGTTGCGCCGTATGAACCATAGGCATACAACAGTGTAGGCGCCGAGCCGTCGAGCGGCGTTCCCTTCTTATAAACGAGCGAAATCGGCACCATCGTACCATCGGTGGCTTTTGCGTACAAGCGCTCGCTGCTATACTGGCTGGGTTCGTGACCTCCAACAATCTCTTGCTGCTTCATAAGCTTGCGGTCTTTGTTGGCCATGTTGAAGTCGTAAGTACTTGCCGGCGTTGTCATGCTGCTGTAGCCGTAGCGCAATACCTGCGTATCGAATTCGGGGTTGGCGCCCACGCCCGCAGCGTAGGTGGGGTCTTGAAACTCTACGTAGTATTCTGATTTATCGTCCCAACGGATTACACGCAATTGGGTGAGACCGTTTGAACGTTCATTGACTACGAGGTAGTCTTTGAAAATCTCGATGCCTTCAAACAATACATCAGCGCGGTGTGCTATCACTTCCTGCCAGTTTTCCTTGGTGGTAGCGGTTTCCGGACAGCTCATGAGTCGGAAATTCTTCGCGTCGAGGTTGGTGGTGATGTAGAATCGGTCGCCGTAGTGATCGATGCCGTATTCGAGGTTGCGCTCGCGCGGTTGTATGATCTTGAAGTCGCCCGAGGGAACATCGGCGCTCAACACGCGGTACTCATTGCTCAGTGTTTGGTTGGAGCCAATCACCATGTACTTCTTACTTTTTGTTTTGTACACGAAGCAGGAAAATTCTTCGTCCTTCTCTTCAAACACCACCTCGTCGCTGGATTGAGGCGTGCCCAGTATGTGTTTCCAAACCTGGAATTCGCGCAGTGTTGTAGGGTCCTTCTTTACATAGAACAGCGTCTTGTTGTCGTTGGCCCATACCGGGGAGCCCGCGATACCCTCAATTTTATCGGCGAGCATTTCGCCTGTTTGGATATTGCGAAACGAAGCGGTGTAAATACGACGGCTTACTATGTCTTCGCTATACGAAACGATCGTGTTGTCTTCGCTAACATCAATACCACCTAGCGCCCAATAGTCGTGACCCGCGGCAAGTGCTGGACCGTTTACTAGTATTTCCTCAGTTCCTGTTTCCATGCTGTCTTTCTTACGACAGTTGAACGCATAATCTTTGCCCGCTTCGTAGCGCGTGTAGTACCAATATCCGTTGTCCTTCACAGGCACACTTTGATCCGTTTCCTTGATGCGACCCTTCATTTCTTCGAAGAGTTTTGCCTGAAATGCGTCGGTATGAGCGAGCATCGATTTGGTGTATGCATTCTCCGCATTCAAGTAATCGAGCACATCTTTCGTTTGCTGATCACGCGTGGAGTCAGGAGCATTTTTTTGCTCATCGCTCAACCGCATCCAGTAATAGTTATCGACACGGGTATCACCGTGTTCGGTCATTTCGAAAGGGATTTTCTTGGCCATAGGAGGCGTTTGGGATTGGTTTTCATGCTGCGGATTTGCCGCGCAGCCTGCGGCGAAAATAAGGGAGGCAAGTGCGATTATTCGGTTCATTGTATTGGAAAGGAGGAATTGGTAATTACAAATAACTTGAAACTCAGTCGTCGTTTTTCAGCACACGCGAAAAATAATGAACACGGTTGATCTCCAATCTCCTGTTATCGGTTAGTGCACATGTGCTCAATGTGCCGATATGGCTGTGCGCACCGCAGTGCGTCGCTACCCTGGATTTTCGCGAATCACTCGCCATTCGCCACTCGCCATTCGTCACTAGTCACTATCAATAACTGCTTCCATCGGCAAAAACAACCTCACCAGCGTGCCCTCGGCTGGCACGGGCTCCTCGCTGCGGTCGATGATGACAATGCTGTACGTGCTGCCAGTGAGTGCGCTCAAAATACTAAGGCGCTCTTCGTTCATCTTCAAGGCTAAACTCTCATGTCCCTCGCGCCTCCTGGCGGCTGCGGCCTTCAACCCAATGCCGTTGTCGCGTATCTCAACCTCGAAATGCTTGCCTATGACGCGCAAGGAGATGGCTATGTGACCGCCTTCTTCCTTCGGCAAAATGCCATGTATCACTGCATTCTCCACGTACGGCTGCAACAACATGGGCGGTATCGATATGTCGTATTGCTGCAAATCTTCCATACCCTGCAAACTGCATGTAAGCTTGTCACCAAAGCGCAGCTTCTCCAACTTCATATAGAGCTTTAAGCGCTCAATCTCTTCCTCTAAGGGAACGAGAGCCTCTAGGTTGTTTTCCAAATTCATGCGAATCAAACGCGAGAAGTCTATCAAAAATTCGTTCGCCTGCTCGGGTTGATTGCTGTTAATGAAGAGTTGTATCGAGTTGAGCGAGTTGAAAATGAAATGCGGATTCATATTCGCATTCAATGCTTGTTGCCGTAACTCCGACATCTTCGCGCGCTGTAATAACCCGTCGCGCTTGCTGCGGTAGAAAACCATGAATCCTCCGGCTATAAAGCCTGCCAACAACAACACTATGAGCAAGCGAAACCACCACGAGGCTGTAAAGTGGCGTTGTATTACGAATGTGGCTGAGGCGGGTTCTCCCCACTCGCCGTCTTCGTTGAGGGCGCACACTTCAAACACATAATTGCCTGCGGGCAGCGACCAAAAATCGACCGTGCGCGAATTGGTTTCTACCCAGTTTTCAGTAAGTCCCAACAAACGGTACTTGTAAGTGGTGTTGGAGCCTGTGCGGAAATTGAAACTTAAAAACGTGAAGCGGACGTCGTTTTGGTTCCACCCCAACGATAGGTTAGGTGCAATGTCATAGCTGGTTTCACCCACCGACAAATGCTCAATGTACACAGGCATGGCCGCGGTGCGCAACGAGGCAGCACTTGGGTTGAATACGCACAACCCATTGCCCGTGGCGGCATAAAACTTACCGGCGTCATAGAGCAAATCGAACACCTCTGCCGATGGCAATCCTTTTTGATAGTTCACCTGAAAATAACTCCACTGCGCAGGGTCGCTTCCCAATGCGTTGATGCACTGCATGCCCTTGGCTGTGCCTGCCCATATACGATTGTTGCCGTCGATGGCTAAACATTCGATTGTGTTCGACAACAGGCCTTGCTCTTCATTGATGGCGAATGTGCCACCCGGCTTGTAGAAAATAATTCCCTTACCGCGGGTGGCCAGCAACATGTATTCGCCCCACTGGATGATGTCCGAAATGGAGGCTTTGTAATTTTTTACTTCTTCAATGGCTTGCACGCCGGCATTGGAGTAGAGATAAAGTCCTTCGTTGGTGCCCAGCCACAGCTGCTGTTTGCTGTCTTCGAAAAGAGCAGGTGTACGCAACTTATACATCGCAGTGTCGGCTCGTCGCCATCCTGTTTGTGCGTCGTAAAAGGCGAGTCCGTCGGCAAGGGCAAACGCGTTGCTGCCATTGGCCAGCAGCGTGCTCTTGCGCACAATGGCTAGGCTGTCGAGTACACGCGTGCCGGAGCCGGAAGGATCGCTGATCACAGGGGTTTTGCCGCGAATCAGTTTGCCTTCTGCCGTGAGCGTGAAGTCGAATGAAAGTCCGTTTAGGTCAACCGGGGTGATGCTGCGCAAACTGTCGTTGGCTCCAAACGAATAGATATTTCCCGCGGCATCACTGGTATAAACCGTGTCGCCAAATTTCTTAACCGAAACAAACTTGCTCTGCTTCGTGGGCTCATCGGTTTGGATGGCCACCATGTCGAGACTGGGCACGAAAAACAATCCGTTGTTGCGGTCGGCAAACCAGTAGTTGCCCCCGCGGTCTTGCACCATACCTGATATGTATTGCCCGGGAAAGTAGTTGCGCGCGTTGCGCATGCCGCTCCTATAGTCTTGTAGGAGGTAGGCGCCATCGCCTTTGCACAGCCAAAGGTTGCCGTTGCGGTCTTTGTCGAGCGATGAAAATTCTTTGAGCGTGGCGCTGAAATACGCCTCCACATTGCCTTGCGTGTCGAACACCACATAGGCTTCAGGTCCGGCGAGTGCCCATAAATCGGGACCTATCTCAACACTGCACGAAAGTTTGCAGCTTTGCGATACACGCAATAGGAAGTTGATTTTGTCGCGTGTGATAACTTGATCGGGCCCTTGTGGTTCGCCTGTTTTTAGCGCAAGCAGTTTGTTACCGGCCTTGCGCAGATAATACATGACCTCGTTTACTTTTCCTTGCGATTGCGGCATAAACTCTTGCACGCTGTCGCCCACACTCTTGAATATCTGTGTGCCATACATGGTGGTAACCCACATGGTGTCTTGCTCGAAAAAGAGCGATGCCGGACGCTCCTTGCCCTTCAATTTTTTCTTGATGGCATCGTTGCCATTGTACAAGCGGATGCTGTCGTTTTCGAAATAGGCATATTGAGATCCGCACAAAAACCAAATGCGTCCGCGCAGGTCTTCGTGAATGAGCAATACGTTGTCGTTGGGTAAACCCTGTCGGGTGGTGAAAACCTCAAAGCCGTATCCGTTGTAGCGGGCTGCTCCTTTATCAGTAATCGCCCAGATGTACCCACGACTGTCTTCGAGAATGCCGTTGATGCGTGTGGATGGCAGTCCGTCGCGCGTGTCGAGGTGTCGATACGAAACGTGTTGACGTATCTGTGCAACCGTATTCAGGTGCAAAAAACTGACAATACAAACAAGCAGGTAACGTAGCAGTCTCATCAAGGCTTTAGGAATCTATTTTTAACGGCATCCAAAAACAAAGGGAGTCTACGTTTGGCTATTTGCAGTTTGGTGCCGTCCATCAACTCGGCCATTCCGCCATCGTCGCGTAGGTAGCCTTTGAGGTAGTTCACATTCACAATGTGCGAGTTGTGAATGCGAATGAAATCGGTTTCATCCAGGAAGTCCTCAAAGTGCTTCATGGGCTTGCTCACCAACACTTTATCGCCGTTTTTCAGGTGAACATGGGTGTAGTTGCTATCGCTCTCGAGTCGCACTAAATCGGCCACACTTTCGAAACGATAGCCTGAAAAATCGGGCAGTGCAATGCGCATCGGACCTTCTTGCTTCGAGGTCTGAACCATCACCTTGAGCGCGTCGGCATACCCTTCTTCGAAACCCGGGTTTTGCTTTTTCAGCTCCAGTAAATGTTCGAGTTTTTCGGCGACGTCTTGCAACTCTTTTATGCTGATGGGCTTCAAGATGTAGTCGATGGCGCTGGAGCGAATGGCCTTCATGGCATACCGATCAAAGGCGGTAACAAACACCACCATGGGCTTGTACTTGTCGAGCTTGCCTAGAACACTGAAGCCATCCATGTCCGACATGTGCACATCTAGAAAGATGGCGTCAGGACGAAGTTCTTCAATGCGATGAAGCCCATCTAAACCGGATACAGCCAATCCGACTATTTCCAGTTGCGGGCAATACTTCCCGATGAGTGTGCTCAGGTTGTCTCTGGCATTTTTCTCATCGTCGATTATTAGACATTTTACCATAATGAGTAGGGCGTTTTACAGTTTGGGCAAATGAAAACGCCTTCGAAGGGCTCTGCTCTGTTTTTTGAGAATTCGGGGTGAAATTATGAGAATTCGTGAAAAGGGGTGATCGGAATAGGGGTAAAGGGTAATCGGAAAAGGGATAAGGGCTCACCTTATCCCTTTTCCGATCACCCCTCTTCCGATTACCCCTTACCCCTACTTCAGAACTACCCGCTGATGCGCATACACACCCTCACCCTTGATAAGCAGCTCGTACATGCCACTTGCTGCTCCTTCACGTTGAAGGGTACAAGTGCCCTGGCATTGCGAGCGAGTGGCGATGAGGCGACCCGTTAAGTCACGGAGCTCGATATGGTAGGTGCCTTGCGAAGGCAGATCGATGCGGAGTTCGTTTTCCATGGGGTTCGGATACACGCGTATGCCTATAGCATCGGCTTCTACAACGCCCACGATGTAATTGGTTACGCCGCTCATGGCGCTGCATCCGCCCATGCTGGTTACCTCTACACTGTAGGCTCCACCGGCCGACATGGTGTAGCTGCTGGAAGTAGCGCCTTCGATAGGTGTCCCATTCAAATACCACTGCCATGCGTCACCATCGAGCGC
>JBILIX010000101.1:0-6790 GCA_044368835.1 Flavobacteriales bacterium
CTGTGGCAGGGCGATCGGAGTCGGTTTTAGCGGCCAATTTCATCATCAAGTGCCTTCAGTCATCGCAACCTTCACGTGAATGGACCATTGCCACTTGCCGTGCCGCGGGAAAACATACCGGTGTTCCGGCCTCGGCGATAATCCCGATGCTCGAAGACAGCAGAAATGCCGTTGCTGAGGAAGCCTGCTTTGCCCTGCAGAACAAGCAACTAAGGCCTGAAGAAATCCTTGAAATCAAAACACGAACAGCATCGAGCCCCATGACCATCCAGGCAGCTTGCGCACGAATGCTTCACCAGCACGGCGATTCGCTAAACCTCGATACTTGGCTCAACACAATTGAAGGTAACCTCTCAACCTATGATCGTTTGGCCTGCATACGCCTATTGGGTATTACCGGCAAAAGTGCCCTCCTTAGCCTCGAACGTGCCTTGAATAATCCAGATATACTCCAAGCCAACGCCTATACTGAGGCATTCATTGAGTCGCACAGTCAACCCGGTTTTCCTGCTGAAGTCTCCTATGCACAGGCCATGCTTAGCTTGCTAAATCACGGTGATATTGGCATCACTGCGCTGTGTGCTGCCGAATTGAGAAAAAACTCCCCCGCGACTTTACCCGAGAACGAAATAAAAGAATTGAACCAGGCGCTCCTTGCAACGCTCGACAAGTTGCAACTTCCCCGAGAAGTGGAAACAGCCAACGAAATCATCAAGACACTCAATAGCTGGGGTTTCACGCCACGAGAGGAAATAAAAGTCGCATACAACCATCCCATCGACTGGAACTTGGTACGTTCGATTCCGCGCCGCCAGCGAGCCGCAATACACACAAGCAAAGGCATTCTCGAAATTGAACTGCATGTGGAAGACGCTCCGGGTAGCGTTGCCTCATTTGTACAATTGTGCCGAGAAGGCTTTTACAACGGCAAGTCGTTTCATCGGGTAGTGCCCAGTTTCGTCATTCAAGGCGGGTGTCCACGCGGTGACGGCATGGGCGGAACGGATTACACGTTGCGCTCCGAGTTTCGCCTCCACGACTACAGCACAGGCTCAGTAGGCCTTGCATCGTCGGGCCCCGACACCGAGAGTTGTCAATGGTTTATCACTCACATGCCTACTCCGCATCTCGAAGGAAGATATACCATCTTTGCCCATGTAACGCAGGGCATGAGCGTGGTCGATCGTATCGAAATAGGCGATTCTATTAAAAGTATCGAACTACTAGAAGAGTAGTTTGGGCAATTATTGTGATGCATCATGCAACATGTAGCTGTATATTCGTGGTGAATTTGATTTACGCTTATCAGGCGTGTCCCGAGGGGACCATTTCCGTCACCTGATTGTTCGGATCATTTCGCGAACATATTTATACATTTTATTCTAATGAATTTTGAATCATTGGGTCTCATTGAGCCCATACTAAAAGCCTTGCAAAAAGAAGGCTACGAAAAACCCACGCCCATACAGGAGCAAGCTATTCCGATTGTACTCAACGGACGCGACTTACTGGGCTGCGCACAAACAGGTACCGGTAAAACGGCAGCCTTCGCGCTTCCTGTTATCCAACTCTTACATCAAAAGCATCAACCACAAAATGGCAAGCGTGTCATTCAGGCGCTGGTGCTCACCCCTACCCGGGAATTGGCCATTCAAATTGAAGAGAGCTTCAAGGCCTATGGCAATTTCACGAAACTGCAAAACCTCGTCATCTTCGGAGGCGTGGGACAGTTTCCACAAACGCAGGCGCTTAAGCGCGGTGTGGACGTACTCATTGCTACACCCGGTCGTTTGCTCGACTTGATGAACCAAGGCTTTGTGGATCTGAAACACCTGGAGATTTTTATTCTGGACGAAGCCGACCGCATGCTCGACATGGGCTTCATTCACGATGTAAAAAAGGTGATTGCCAAGCTTCCGCAAAAGCGTCAGTCGCTATTCTTCAGCGCAACGATGCCTCCCGAAATTCAGAAGCTGAGTTCTACCATTCTCACCAACCCGTTGAAGGTGGAAGTAACACCACCGGCTACTACGGCCGAGAAGATTAACCAATCGATTTACTACCTCGATAAGGCCGACAAGAAAACCATGCTGTTGCATGTCCTTAGCGACCACACGATCGAACGCGCATTGGTGTTTACCCGCACCAAGCACGGTGCCAATAAGGTGGTGAAAGACCTGCAAAGCAAGGGCATTACTGCTGAGGCCATTCACGGTAACAAGTCTCAGAATGCGCGTCAGTTGGCTCTGAAAAACTTCAAGAACAAAGCGACTCGTGTATTGGTAGCTACCGACATTGCTGCTCGCGGCATTGATGTGGACGACCTCACGCACGTGATCAACTATGAAATACCGAACGTTGCGGAAACCTACGTGCACCGCATTGGTCGCACAGGACGCGCAGGAGCTTCGGGCATTGCCATCTCGTTTTGCGAAGCAGAGGAAGTGTCGTATATCAAGGACATTCAGAAGCTCACAGGCTTGATTATTCCGCAAGGAGAAGACAGAGGCCAGCTACCGAAGCCATCGTTCGACATTACCAAGGGCGTGCCTGCACCTCCGGAGCATAGTGGTCGCGGTCAGCGCCAAGGCCAGGGTCAACGTCATGGAGCGCCCAGACAGGGTGGCGGTGGCGGCGGAGGCCGAAAGCCCAACAACCACAGGGGGCAGCATTCGCGAAGCAACGATGGTCGGAATGGTGAAAGTCGAAGCAACGACAATCGTCGCAAACAAGACCAGCCCGCTGGCAAACCGAAATCCGAAAATGCCGGTTCCTCGCCGGTTGGCAATAACGCAGATGGCTCAGCAAAGAAGAAGTGGGGGTCGTTTTTTAATCGGTTTAAATCGTAAGTTAAAAGTCTAATATAGTAATTGCCGAGTGCGCAGAGTTTGCAAATTGATTATCTAAATCTTTGCAATACTCTGCGCATTCTGCATTAAAAAACAAATCGGGACTGCTGGGCAATGGCTGCAATCACTTTCATGACAGCAAGCGGCTCATTCATTTAAATCTTTGTAAATCTCCCGCTCCACGAGCCACTAGACCCACAATCCATGACGATGATGTAATTACCAGGCGCAAGTGACGAAACATTCAATTCTTCATTGAAATATTGTTTCTCACCCTGCGTGCTGTCAAACACCAATTGACCGGATAGATCGTATATACGAACGATTGTATACACAGGGTAGGCTGTTTCTCCTGTGATTCGCAGTTGATCTGTGGTCGGGTTTGGAAACATTTCAAACGTCAGTGCTTCTTCTCCTGATACATCCCCGAGACGTTCGTCCGAATTGATTGTTTCGTTTTCAGGCAACATCGCTGAGTTCGCCGATCCTGATGGTGTAACGGGAAGAAGTGTAATGATACCATCGCTACTAAGCGTAAAGGAAGCCGTTTGCGTACAACCATTCTGCACAACAGTAGCGGTATATGTGCCTGACAAAGCGGGCAACAGATTGATTCGCGAGAAATTGCGCACAACCGTGCTCGGCGTTGTAGAGAATCCGCCGGGTCCCGTCCACGAATACGTGGCATTGGTAAATGCGGTCGGCACATTACCTGAAACAGTCACATTCGGTCCTGCGGGTGCCGTGCTATACGTTCCTGTTACAGTGAGGCGAGTAAGACGAACCTGAATGGTCACCGAGTTGCTGCAGCCATAACGATCGACACCCACCACTCCATAGGTGCGCAGTTGAGTCGATGTGGTAATAGCCGTGTTATTGTCGATTAGCTGATTGGTATGCGATGGAAATGCGGTTGCTCCGTAGGTCCAGTTGTAATAGGTACCACCGTTCGCATTCAAAATCACATTGCACCCGGCTAGCTGTGTGGCTGCAGTATTATTTCCCGTGAGTTGATTGGTTACCGTAATCGCAGGTCGTGGACGTACCCATACCGTGTGCTGTATAGTAACCGTGCATAGTGGGCTATAGGTCACCACCAACGTGTAAGTGTACTGTCCTGCAGTCAATCCCGTTTGTGTGATGGATGCGGTTGTAGCAGAGAAACCTGCAGGATTGCGTGTCCAACTATAGGTGACTGGATAACCCTGCGTGCGCGGCGTAACTACACTATTCAAGGTGAAGCTTTCACCCTGACATATTTCGGTTGGGCCGCATATTTGGGCATTGAAGTTTACAGGGCAAAGACAGCCATCACCCACGGTGTAGCTTGCTTCTGAAGTGCAACCATAAGCATCGGTCACGACAACCGTGTAGGTTCCAGCAACAACCTGGGTAATATCCTCAGAAGTTTCGCCATTGCTCCACAAAAACGTGTAACGCGGTATTCCGCTAACAACGGTAAGATCAACCGCACCACTGTTGGCTGGCGAGCAAAAAGCAGCAGTCACTTGCGCACTCAATTCGAGTGGGCGCGATTGCGGTACCTCCACCCTGCCCGATGCTGTGCAACCGTTGACGTCTGTAACTGCTAGTGAATATAATCCTCCGGACACACCCGTTAATTGGGGCAACGTTGACCCGTCTGACCATTGATAGGTCGCGATGGGACTCGGATTTCCCGGAAGAACAGATACACTGCCTCCTGCACCGCAGTCGCTCGTAACTGCGAATTCAATCGTAATGACGGGCTCAATACTTCCGCCTACGGTGAATGTAGCAGTCGACTGACATTGCGAGGCGTCCGTTACGGTTACAGCATACATACCAGGAGTCAGATTGGTCAAGTCTTCTGAGGTTGAGCCTGTGCTCCAAGAATACGTGTAGGCTGCGTTTACTGGGGAAACGGATATGTCGATTGACCCAATCGAATTACCACAACTATCAGGCAATGCAATGCCTGAAATAATGGGAAATTGCAATGAATCAATTACGAACGATTCAGATATTACGCATGCATTGCTATCAACTACTTGAACGGTATAGGTTCCTTCCGACAACCCAAAGACATCCTCGGAATTGCTGCCATTCGACCAGCTGTAGGCAAATCCGCCGGCACCACCACCCACGGTTATATCAATTGAACCGGCATTGCCAGAGCAGTCTTGCTGTGTAACAATGGCGGTTAGAGAAATCGGAGCGAGTTGTGTAATTTGATATTGAGCAGAAATTGAACAACCATCAGCACCGGTAACCACCACACTATAGATTCCGGCACTGAGCTGTTGAATGGCCGCTGTCGATTCGCCATTCGACCATGCATATGAATAAGGCGCAATACCCGAAGAAACGAGTACCTCCAATCCACCGTTCGCCAATCCATAACAGTTCACGTTAAGAATGTTCGCCGAAAGCATCGGATAAACGCCGGAAGCTTGCACAGTTGTATTGAAAGTAGCGGAACATCCCAATGCATCCGTTACCACAACGGAGTAATTTCCTGCTGCAACATATTCTATGACTTGTGTGCTTCCGCCATTGGACCAGGCATAGCTGTATGGTGCTACTCCGCCGCTAACGAGCACTTCCGCAAATCCGTTCTGTTGTGCGCATACTTCCGGCTGATTCTGAAACGTTGCCAGCAATGCAGAGGAGCTACCACCCACAATATAAGAGTCGGTATAACTGCATCCTTGTGCATCGGTGATCGTTACCGAAAGCGACTGTGCGCTGAGTCCCACGGCAGGATTGGATGTTTGGCCATCACTCCACAAAATAGCAATAGGAGCAGTTCCTCCAACTACATCCAACAGAATTGAACCGTTCGGACCGCATAGGGCATCGGCAACAATTGCCGAGGCGCTTAACGACGAAGCTTCGCTGATCTCAAATGAAATGACGGGGTCATCGTTGCATTGTGTTTGAAGAATGTAATAGTTACCTGCAGGAAGACCTGTAAATACAGCTGAGTATACCGATGTGTATACCGGATAATAGGTGTCGCCTGTGTTCAAATTAACAATGCTCTGCAAATCGCCCACAAGTTGCAGTGGCAACGAACCATACAAGCTATCGACCGCAAGCGTTGCAGCACCGTTGGCAGCGCCCGGACATGCAGGTAGTAAAGTTGACACGGTCCAATCCTCTGTAATCAAGACATCGGGCATGGCGATTTCCGGATTGCTGATGCAACCATTGGCATCGACTACTATGATTTCTCCTATTTCATTTCCCACAGTGAATGTTCCAGTTGTATTCTGCTGAAAGCTACTGAAGCTAGAATAAGTGTAGGCGTATGGGGCTGTTCCTCCTCCTACAACAGAGGCAGCAATTTCACCGGGCGATTCGGGGCAGGTGTATGGGACCACGGGCATGACCATCACGTAGATTGGATCGTCGTTGCAGTCAGACGCTGTCTCATCGCCCACGCTGCCGGGGCCTCCATCTACTCCATCTGCTCCGTTATTACCTGGATCGCCCGGCAGGGGAAGGCCACGACCAGATTGGCAACTCGAGGCATATGTCGCTGTAGAACTAGAAACCGAGGTGACAGGGGTATTCATAAAAGATATATTGCCTTGGGTGAACACTTGATGAACAGTGGCCCAAGGAGCCGGAAGATTTGATGCTCCGATAAAGTAAGTATAATAGTTTGATCCTCCGATTTGAGCATAAAGCAAGACGTACTGCGTTCCGATTTCCTCGATATAGAGCGTGTCTGTGCCACTCTCATAACGATGCCTACCGTTACCCAAAAATGTATACACGCCACTGTTGTTACCGGCCACACCTATGCTTTCCAAAAAGGTGAGCAATTGGCCCGCATCACAATCACCGAGTACAATCGAGCTAGAACCAGGCCCTTGACCACCACCACCACCAGCTGCTCCACCGCAACTAGAACCCAGCAATGTGCCTGCATTGGAACCGGCCGCACCACCAAG
>JBILIX010000003.1:0-23743 GCA_044368835.1 Flavobacteriales bacterium
CAAGCAATTCAATTTCGCACACCTGCTTTTCGAATTGATGCAACCAAATAGCACGGCCTATTGCGTCGGTTGGAAAACCTTGCGAATCGTCGGTAGCGTTCATACTGCAAATGAACTACATTAGTCGGTAGAAAACATGTTGGAAAAACCTGTTTTACATGCAACCTTGATTGCCTCCGGCGGGTCTATCCAACAGCGACTTCACCCCATGAAAGGAACACTACTCATTTTCGGTTTGATGCTCTGTGCTGGCTTGAGCAACGCTCAGCTCATTACCACAAGCAATCTCACGGTGGAACAATACGTGCAAGATGTATTGTTGGGCCAAAATGTTTCTGTATCTAACATCACCTTCAACGGTGGCCCGGCCAACGTGGTAAGCACGGCTGTCGGAGGATTCGATTGCACCGATTGCAATCTTGGCATTGCTTCGGGATTTGCCATGACCACAGGCGATGTAGCAGGGTTGGTGGGACCCAACGATGAAAGCGGTTATGCCGGAACCGGAACCGGTTTGGCTTTTGGGCAAGACCCCGATTTGCTCGATTTAATTCAAGAACTTATTCCCGGCGCCGACCCCACTATTGTAGATGTGAATGACTGGGTGATTATCGAGTTCGACTTTATTCCACTGGGCGACACCATTCAATTCCAGTATGTGTGGGGGTCGGAAGAGTACTCTGAATATGTGAACACCAACTTCAACGACATATTCGGATTCTTCATTAGCGGCCCCGGCATTTCCGGGCCGTATGCCAACAACGCTGACAACATTGCACGAGTTCCTGGGACGAATGCTCCGGTATCAATCGGCACCATCAATAATGGCCCGGCGAACCTAGGCCCCTGCGTGAGCTGCGAGTACTACAATCAAGACGGGCAATACGGCACTTTGGCATTCGACGCCCCGGAGCACACCGATCCGATGTATATGCAAATGGATGGTTATACCGATATCCTAACGGCCACCGCCATTGTGCAATGCGGCGAAACGTTTCACATCAAACTGGCTATTTGCGACACGAGCGACCCGGCATACGCATCGGCTGTTTTCTTGCAGCGCGATTCTTTTTCGAGCAACTTGGTTGTGCAAGCACAACTCGATCTTGAGGCCGGTGGACCGGAAGGCAACACCATGTTTGAGGACTGCGGCGATGGAAACATCGTTTTCAGACGCCCTGAAAGCGGCAACCCAAACACGCAGCTCGTGGCCAACCTCGAGTTTACAGGAACGGCCACCAATGGCATTGACTACACGCAAATGCCCGAATCCGTGACCTTCGAGCCAGGAGTCATGGAAGTTTCAATCTTCATCGACGCCTTTGAAGATGGCCTCATTGAAGGTAATGAAACCGTTATCATGAACATCACCAACATTGCAGAATGCGGTGAATCGCTCATCTCATCCTCATTTGAATTCTTCATCGCCGACGTGCCCGAACCGCTTCAAGTGCAGGGCGTGGACTACGAAATTTGTCAAGGTGCCGTTCAAACACTCGTACCAATCATTACCGGAGGGTATGCCAATTACGGCTATGTATGGAGCACCGGGGAAACGACAGGGACCATCGATGTTGCGCCGCTTGCAACCACCACCTATATCCTCACCGTTTCGGACACGTGCGGAATGCCGAGCGACGATAGTGATTTCATCGTGAATGTGCTCGTGGCGCAACCCTTGACAGCTTCAATTGTAGACACCGACAACGTGTTGCCGCTCGATTGTGGCGACTTCGTGAATATCTATGCCACGGTTAGCGGGGGCATTGCACCCTACCAGTATAATTGGACCGATGATCAGGGCAACATCCTTTGGGGTGCAGAGGCGCTCGGCATCAGCTCGTGGAATGCCGGTACCATAAACCTTTCTGTTACGGATCAGTGCAACTTCGAAGCAACAGACGATATTGAAATTACCGTGAATGCTCCGGCGCTCTCGGCCACCATGCCCGCTGTGCATACGGTGACCTGTGGCTCTAATTGCGACCTTACCGTAACACCTATCGGCGGAAGCACCCAGGGCTTTGGCTACAACTACGAGTGGCAATTCAACGGTGCAATCGATTGGAATTATTGGGGCCTGGCAACTTACGGGGCACCCGCAATAACAGAGGGCACCATAACTGCAATCGTGTCCGATCAATGCGGTCAATCGTTTGAAGTGGAAAGCCAACTCGTCATCGAAAGTCCGGATATCATTCTTTCCTTGCCTCAAGACAATGCAGGCAACTGCGCCACCCTCTTTACCATCAACCCGATTATCGAAGGAGGAAGCGGCAACGTAAACGATTGGACTTATAGCTGGACAGGCAACGGCACTGCCATCAGCAATGCCACTTCGCTGAGCTCGACCTTCGCTGATGATACGCACATTGTGCTCAACGTAACGGATGTATGCAGCGCAACCGCCACTGCTGAAACAGATATTGACATTGAGAATCCTGCCATTGATGTAACCATCGGCAACGACATCAGTGCTTCGTGCATCGACAATACTGCCATGGCTGCCGACATTCAGGGTGGCAGCGGCGGAGTGGAGTATCAATGGATTGTAGCAGGCGATGTAGAAGGCACGGCCGCCACTTTCAACCTGCAATCCTTCCAAACGGTTGATGTGGCTTTGCTCATAACCGATGCCTGTTCGGAAACAGCGAGTGATACCCTCACCATTTTCATTCCCGACACTCCCTTGACCGCTGTTACGGCTCTGGACACTGCAGTATGTCCCAACCAAACTGCCTATGTATGGACGATTCCTTCGGGCGGTGAAGGCCCTTATATCGCAGAATGGAACGATGACTTCTTGGGCGACTCTATTTCAGTTTATCCGGCATCAAGTACCAACTACCACCTCGTACTTCGCGACATTTGCGGACGACAATTGGAAGACGATGTATTTGTTGAAGTTCTTCCCATTACAGCCAACTTCAACGTCGTTTCAATGGGTAACGACACCTATACATTTACCGCCACTCCCGAACCGGCCTGCCCAGAATGCTTTGTCTACTGGCAATTTGGCGATGGTAACACCAGCAACGAATGGTCGGTGGTGTATGAATACGATGGTCTGAGTGACTATACTCCACAACTTACCTTGATCAATGAGCTGGGTTGCACGAACACACAGCAATACTTGATAACAAGCTCCGCATATTTCTATGTGCCCAATGCGTTTACCCCGAACGGCGACGGATTGAACGATGTATTCAAAGTAGAAGGAAGAGGTTTTGCCGAATACGAATTCACCATTTTCAACCGCTGGGGCGATGTTGTTTTCCACTCAACCGACCCTGAAGAAGTTTGGGTTGGTGAAGCCGGCGACAAAGACTACTACGCCCAGAATCAGGCATACAACTATGTCATTCGCGTGAAAGGCTTTGATACCGAAACGATTCAACGCACAGGCGCTATCAAGATTCTGCGATAGGATTTTACAGCGAGGAAAAAGCTTATTGTTTCAAAAACGAATAACCGCCTTTCGTTGCGCCCCAAACCTGGGTGCCTGCGTCGTTCCATCCTTGATCCCAACTGTTCATGCCCTGCGCTCCAATAACAACCTTTGAGCTCGTATAGCTGGCACCGGAGCGCGTGCTTGGGCACGTTTTGTCAGCCGTTGCTCCTTCAAATTGAAGTAGTTCAGGGTTGAACTTCAAGGTAACCTCACACCCTTCGAGCACCTTCAGAGAATCGGGGGTTATCGTATTGAAGACATCGTCACTCCCTTGTTTGCCCGTGAATCGTTGAGGAGCGTTCATGGTGTAGATGTAACTGATGAACCGATCATCGGATTGCTTTACCACGCGATAAATGCGTTGGCGGTAGGGCTTATCGAGCGCAGTGCTCATTGCCTGTTCCACATACAAATAGAACTCACTTTCGGACGTCTTCCAGATAGGCTCCATGCGCAAGCGAATGTCGAAGTAATCGCTGTCGTTTTTGCTCTGCAACTCGCTGGAAAAACTACCCGACATGTATTGTCGCAACAAGGAAAAAGGTTCCTGTTCTCTCGCCGAAAATGCAGTTGCTACAAGCACTACCAGCGCAACAAATGCGCTTGTCAGAATATGTTTCATTGGATTACGATTCGTTTCGCTTCAACATGATACGTTGCGCTGGATTGACTACAAGTGGTACCTTTTCAAGCACCGTGTCGCTCTCTTCTAATCCCCATGCATCGATATCCGATAAGCTAACGTGCTTGAGCGCGATGTATGCATTGGTGATGAAACTATCGCGCACACTTAAGTCATTATCGGCCGATAGGAATTTCTCGAGCACCACAAACTTAAAATCGTGCTCGTCGTTGTATTTCGCATACGGCTCGGGCTTCGCCTTCAAATCGATTTCACCCCGCTCCACCATTTCATCTACAATGAAACGGAAGAAGTTGTGCAAACGCGGCTGCACGCGGAAACCTAGCTTGATATTGATTTTCACAACCAGGTCATTCTCCAACTCATCCACCGTGTATTCGCGCGTGTAAGGTTCGTTGGAGCGATCTACGTGCACAAACCAATAGATATCGGCGCGTTTCGGTGTTTTCGCTAAAATGCTCTCCATGATTTTCTTCTCCACCTGATGGTGAAAATTGGCCTTGGTTAGGAACACCAAATGTGTCGCGTACTTAGGAACTTCCTTATCGTTCGACAATTCACGCAGTGTACCCACGTAGTTATCGAGGTCTTCAAACTGCAAGAAGTAGTTGCTCATTTTTCGATACATGAACGTCACCCACATCACGTGCAGCAGCACGATGTAGACAATCATCATCATCCAGGCTTCTTTCAGTTTAATGATATTGGCAATGAAAAAAGAAGACTCCACAATGGTGAACACCGCGAAAAGAATTCCGACTAACCAACCCGGCCAGTGGAGCTTATACTCCAAGAAATAGATGAGCAGCAACGTGGTCATCATCATGGTTACCGTAATGAAGAAACCATATGCGGCACCCATCGCCGACGACGTCTGAAAATAGAGCACCACACCTATGCATCCTGCGTAGAGCAACCAATTGACGCTGGGTATATACAACTGTCCCTTTTGTTCGGTAGGAAACTTCATGCTCACCTTGGGCCAAAAATTCAAGTTAACCGCCTCACTCACCAGCGTGAATGAACCGGAAATCAGCGCTTGAGAAGCAATGATGGCCGCCATGGTCGCAATGAAAACACCCGGAACAACAAACCATTCCGGCATGATGGAATAGAACGGATTCTTTCCCTCCAGTGAAGGCTGAGATATAATCCAAGCGGCTTGCCCCAAGTAATTCAACACCAAAGTCACCTTCACAAAAACCCACGACACGCGAATGTTATCGCGTCCGCAGTGCCCCAAATCGGAGTAAAGTGCTTCAGCTCCCGTTGTGCAAAGGAAGACTGCACCCAGTAGCCAAAAACCACCCGGATAATCGACCAATAGATTTATGGCATACTTCGGATTCAGTGCATGCAGTACTTCGGGACGTTGCATAATCTGATTCACACCGAGCACGGCCAACATCGTGAACCACACCAACATGATGGGACCGAATGTTTTTCCGACAAGCTTTGTTCCGTAGCGCTGGAATACAAAGAGCAAGGTGATGATTATTATGACGATTGGTATGACGGGCAAGTCTTCTTTGAGAATCTTTAAACCCTCTACTGCAGATGAAACAGAAATAGGCGGCGTAATCATTCCATCGCACAAGAGCGTTGCCGCGCCAATCATAGCAGGCCAGAACAACCACCTCCCCTTGCGCTGCACCAGCGCATAGAGTGAGAAAATCCCGCCTTCTCCCTTGTTATCTGCCTTCAGTGTAAGGAAGATATACTTAAAGGTTGTTTGAATAGTCAGCGTCCAGAATACACACGATACAGCTCCAAAGACCAATTGCTCCGAAATCACGCCGTGCGCATGATTCATGATTTCACTCATCACATAAAGCGGAGAGGTACCAATGTCACCGTAAATAATACCTAAGGTTACGAGAACTCCTGCAGCGCTGAGCTTCTGTATGTGGGAGGTAGCCATGAAAGTAGAAATTATGCGCCGAAGGTAGGTGTATGCCATGCCTCGTTGTTCTCGCACTTTCCAATTTTTCATGAACCACGAGCGGTTCACAGTGCTACATTTGCATGGTGAGTACAGGCGAAATCATCATGATACTGTTTGTGTACCTCTTGTTCTTCGGAGCGAAGGGAATACCGTCATTGGCGCAAACCCTTGGCAAGGCGATGTACCAGTTTCGCAACGCAACGAAAGACGTACAAGATGAAATCTTGAAAGGGGCATCGGAAGTGAAAAAGCAAACCAGTGCGCTGCGACTGGATCAAATCGACATTGAGGAGGCACCGAAGCCACGAACAGAAACATCCATTCCCAAGGATAACCCCACCGAGCAAGAAGCCAACCGCTCATGAACAAGATCGTTGTTTATTCCAACGGCCCCCAACAGCTTCTTTACTACCCCGACTTTTTCGACTATGGCTATTTCGAGCGACTCAAAAACGAGTTGCCCTGGCAACAAAACGAAATACGTGTCTTCGGAAAAATCCATCAGGAGCCTCGCCTTACCTGTTGGTTTGGACCTTCCTATAAGTACAGCTCCATTCAATGGGAGGAAGCTCCTATACCAAACATCCTCACTCCCCTAACCGAACGCATAGCAACTATCACGAATTTTCCATTCAATGCCGTGTTGGCAAACTATTACCGCGATGGAACCGATAGCATGGGATGGCACAGCGACAACGAACCTGAAATGGATAGCTCACTTATTGCCTCGGCCTCCTTTGGCGGCAAGCGCTCGTTTCGATTTCGGAATAAGATGAGCGGGCAAACAATTTCTATGGAACTGCACGACCGGTCCCTTTTGCTCATGTGCAACATGCAGCAGGAATGGCAACATGCGCTGCCCAAATCGAAGCGAGCTATGCAACCTCGCATCAATCTTACCTTCCGAAACATTCATTCAATCTGAAAAATAGATGCAATAAAAAAGGGGCCCTTAGAGGCCCCTTTTAAATTTTATAGTTCAGGCCTTATGCTTCCGCCTTTTTGTTGGCCCAATTGCGCATATCGACAACGATTGGCGATGCGATGAAGAGCGTAGAGTAAACACCGGAGATAACCCCGATGATCATTGCGAAGCAGAATCCGCGGATATCGTCGCTACCGAAGATGAACATTACCAACAAGGTCAACAATACCGTCATCGACGTATTGATTGAACGTCCGAGCGTGCTGTTCAATGCATCGTTGATAGTGCCCTCAATAGGCGCGTTTTTGCGACCACTGAGGTACTCACGAATACGGTCGAAGATTACCACCGTATCGTTGATCGAGTAACCGATAACCGTCAGGATGGCTCCGATGAAGTTTTGGTTCACTTCCAATGAGAAAGGAACAAGGCCATTCAACAAGGTGAAAGCAGCAATTACGACCAATGCATCGTGCAACAACGCAACCGAAGCACCCAATGCGAAATCCCACTTGCGGAAGCGAAGCATGATGTATGCACCAACCAAAATCAACGAGAGAACGGTTGCCCAGCCAGCCTGCTTGCGGAAGTCATCGCTCATGGTTGGGTCAACCTTGTACGATGAACCAACGGTGAACTCACTATTCATCTTCTCAAATCCTTCCGCCATTTTAGCACTCACCATATTCTCAACATCCGGATTCTCTGAATTGATCATGTAGTTGGTAGTCACTTTGTAGCTTCTGCTTCCATTTCCGATGCTCTGAACCACCACTGAAGCAGCAGAACCATTCTCTTCAACCAACACAGAACCTACATTAGCACGCAACTGGTCAACGTTTACGTCTGACGCGAAGTCAACACGAACAGAGGTACCACCCGAGAAGTCAACACCCATGTTGAAACCACGGGTCATCCATGAGGCAGCACCGGCGATCATGATAACCATGGAAATCACATAGAACATCTTACGCTTGGCTACGAAATCGAAGTTCACCTTCGTAAACCAGTCCTTGGTAATGTTGCTGTAGAATGTGATCGGCTTCTTGTTTTCCAAACGACGGTACAAAATCAGTCGTGAAATAATCAACGCAGTTACAAGTGTTGTGAAGATACCGATGATCAACGTGGTTGCGAAACCTTTGATAGGTCCGGTTCCTACAAGCAACAAAATGACACCCGTAATCAACGTCGTGGCGTTTCCATCGATAATCGCGCTCAACGCCTTGATGAATCCGTCCTTCATCGCAGCGCTGATGCCCTTGCCTGCGCGGAGTTCTTCCTTCACACGCTCGTAGATGAGTACGTTGGCATCAACCGCCATACCCATGGTGAGTACGATACCCGCGATACCAGGGAGGGTAAGCGAACCTTGCATCGATACCAGCGCTCCAATCATGAAGAACAAGTTGGCGATCAATGCTACGTTGGCAGCCCAACCGGCCCATGCGTAGTAGAAAATCATGTAAATAAGGATGAGCACGAATGCGATCACGAATGACAACACACCGGCATTGATGTTTTCCTCACCCACTGATGGACCTACAGTTACCTCATCGATAATTTTCGCAGGAGCAGGCAATGAACCCGCCTTCAACAAACCGGCGAGGTCTTTCGCTTCTTGCTCGAGTTTCGGTTGGTCAGCACCGGTAGCTGCGCGACCGAATTGAATCACCGAACTTCCGTTTGGAATTTCACTGTTCACGCTTGGTGCAGAGAACACCAAGTTATCCATTACGATTGCAATTGAACGCTTATTATCTGCCGCGTTACGACGAGTCATTTCTCTCCAAACAGCAGCGCCTTCAGAGTCCATGGTCATGTTTACTTCCACCTCACCGGTGATCATGTTGAAGTCTTGACGAGCGTCAACAATTGACTTTCCATCAAGCTCCGCCTTGCCGCGCAAACTCTTGTCTTTGATACCATAGAGCGCTACTACATTTTTCTCAGGCTTGGCCGCCCACAACAAACGCAAGTCTTGTGGAAGGGCGTCTTTCGCCACATCCATGTTCAGGTATTTGTTGATTTCCGAGGTGTCGCTCACCATTGCAAATGCAATTACAGCTGAACCGGCTTGCGGGTTGATTTGCATCTTGCGCAATGGATACTTGCGGTTCAATTCTGTTTCAGTGAGCAGGCTATCCGGACGAACAGTGGTGTCGCGGTATGCTGTGCGAATAGAGTCTTGCTGAACCTGGGTAAGCGAAGTGTCTTTCATCGCCACCATCATCAACGAGTCTTTGCGGGCACGATCAGGATCTTGAGAATACAAATCGGGAGCTACCTTCTTGCCGATAGTGCCATACAACTCATACATCTTCATGAACACCTCGTCGGTACGGTACGTATCCCAAAACTCAAGGTTGGCTGTTGCCTTCAAGGTCTTGCGAACACGTTCACGATCGTCGACACCCGGAAGTTCAACCACGATACGACCTGTGAGCGACTGGCGCTGAACGTTCGCTTGGGTTACACCAAATGGCTCGATACGCTTTTTGATAATGTTCTCTGTGTTGTTGAGGGCGTCATCGGCTTCCTTACGGAGAATTTCAACAACATCGTCATCGGCAGATTTCGCAGGGAACTTACCCTTGTTCTCCATCGTGTCGAAAATGCGCCACATTTCAAGACCTGTGGTGTTGTTTTGCTTCCATGCATCATAGAACAAATCAACGAACGCCTTGGATGAGTTGCGTTGGGCGAGCTTCGCATCTGCAATCGATTTTTGGAAAACCGGATTGTTGTTATTGTCGGAAAGCGCAATGAAAAGATCGGGAATCGATACTTCGAGTACTACGCTCATACCTCCCTTGAGGTCGAGACCAAGGTTGAGCTCACGCTCTTTCAAGTAGTTGTAACTGTGGCCAAATACCGGAAACGCAGAAGCGTCGGAGCTGTCGCGAAGCACTTTGCGATACAAAGCGGTATAGGCAGAATCACCAACGGTGTACGAAACACCGGCCGTGCTCAACGAGTCTTCAACCAGTTGGCCAATCTTCTTTTCATAGCTTCGGGCTACAAATCCGAACGACAGAACATATACTACCGTCAATGTGAGTAGGATCACGAAGATCCACAAGAGCGATTTATTACGCATGTAACTGAACTAATTGGTAAGTCTTAATTTGACAAAGGTTGCAAATATAATATGGCACGGCCTTTCAAACGTGTGTGAATTGAAACTTTCAACATACAACCTGTTTGTAATCGCACCTGTATCAATGAAAAAGCACCGCATTGCGCAGTGCTTTTTCATTTTTACATGATTCGATTATGCTATGTAACCGAGCTCCTTGGCTTGCTTCATAGCAGCCATTAAGCCCAATTTGTTGATGGTCTTCATTCCTTTCGGAGTCACACGCAGTTCTACAAAACGCTTCTCTTCTTCTAACCAAAAACGCTTGTATTGCAAGTTCGGGTAGAACTTACGCTTCGTTTTGATATTCGAGTGAGACACTCTGTGTCCTGACTGTGTGGTCTTTCCTGTGATCTGACAAACGCGTGCCATGGCAATATACTTTTTAAAATGGGCGGCAAAGAAACGACAATTTTCTGAAATATCAGCCTTTTAAAATAAAATTTCTTTTCGGAGCAAATTCAACCCTGCGAAAGAGGCCATATCCATGTTGTTATCTCGGCGTTTGCCCAACCTTAACTCAACTGACTTGCAATCGGTTGGACCGGCTACGGCTACATAAATAAGTCCAACAGGTTGTTCCTCCGTACCCCCACCGGGGCCGGCAATGCCGGTGGTCGAAATGGCCCAATCCGATTCAAATTGCCGGCGAGCACCCATTGCCATAGCCCTGGCAACTTCATGGCTGACTACTTTGTGTTTCTCAATTTCTTCGGCATCCACGTCGAGCAGGACTGTCTTGACTGCATTATTATATGCTATTACCCCTCCTTTAAAATAATCGCTTGAACCCGGCACTGAAGTAACCATGCGCGAAAGTGTCCCTCCCGTGCAACTCTCGGCAACTGCGAGGGTGGCTCCACGCGAGCGAAGCATGGTTCCTACTATCTCTTGGAGGGTATCCTTGTCATAACCGTAAATGTGCTCGCCCACCAATCGGTGAAGCTCTTCTTCGCACACTCGAAAATCGTCCTCTACATTTCTGCCGGCTTCGCCATAACTCGACATGCGCAATTTCACCATGCCGGGCGAAGGCAAATAGGCCAATGCAATTTTGCGTTCCTCGAGCATGTGTTCCCAATCGGTAAGCAAATTCGCCAAAAAGGACTCTCCTACTCCGGTAGTGAGTATCGTGCGGTGGCGAATGACTGGTCGCTTGAAGAACGAAGCCAACTTTCCGAACACTTCATCTTCCATCATGCCCTTCATCTCATAGGGCACTCCGGGCATGGAGATAAACACACGGTCGTCTCGCTCGAACCACATGCCACAGGCCGTCCCTCTATAATTATGAATGACGGTGCACGCCGCGGGCACCAAGGCCTGTTGTCGATTGACTTCGAGCATGGGTAACCCCCGACGCTCAAAAAACTCGGTGATGCGCTGCAGGGCCGCCTCATCCATAATCAGATCGGTGTTGAAGTATTTACACAGCGTATGCTTGGTAATGTCATCTTTTGTGGGGCCCAGGCCACCTGTCATGATGATGATGTTGCTTCTTGCCGAAGCTTCGTTGAGCGAAGCTGTTATTTCATCCGTGTTATCGGATATTACGATGGAGCGGTGCACCTTAATGCCAATCGCATTCAACTGTTCGCCCAACCAGGCGGCATTGGTATTAATAGTTTGGCCTATCAGCAACTCATCACCGATGGCTATAATTTCCGCAGTTATTTGTTGTGGATGCATTTTTTCTGAATCAGTGCTTAAATCAAAGGCAGTTATTTCTACATTTCGACCAAATTAACCTCAAACCTCCTAGTTAACATGAGAAGACTTTACTTGTTTGCAGTTACATCACTTCTTGCAGTTTCAGCGGTTGCGCAAACACGCAAGGCTACAGCCCCTGTAAATGGCCCGCAGCGCAAAGTGAGCATCGAACAATCAACGATGCAAAACACCCCTTCTGCCAATTTGGTTCAGAAGAGTAAAAACAAACCTGCCGCCTACCCCATCAACCCGGCAGCAAAATCAATGACCCTGTGGGAACAGGTTATCGGAACAACCACCTACGACAACCAATCAAACAACTCTACTCAAAATCGCATTTTCGTGGATGGCAACGGAATGGCACATGCTACTTGGATGCAAAGCACAGCAGCTAATTCAACCACCTGGCCCGATCGCGGCACAGGCTACAACATGGGACAAGACGAAAACTGGGACTCAGAACCAGCAGATCGTTTGGAAGACTTCCGTTGCGGATGGCCCGGCTTGATGGCTACCGGCGACGGTGGCGAAGCCTATGTATGCCACCCCGGAACCGACTCCATTGCGTTTGCTAAAAGAGCGGCTGTTGGAACGGGCGACTGGGTAGTTACTCGCATCCCCGGAACCGTTGGCAACGACTTTCTGTGGCCGCGTGCTGCGGTTGACGGCAACACGATTCACATGGTTGCCCTGAGCGCTCCATCAGGACTTAACGGAACACCTCTGTTCGGCATCGACGGTAACTTGCTCTACTGGCGCTCCACCGACAATGGTGCTACTTGGGACATACAAAACCAAGGATTTGCCGGCATCGACTCATTGAACTTCAAGAACATCGAAGCCGATTCATACGCAATCGATGCGCGCGATGGTAAAGTAGCTGTTGCACTTTTCAGTGAAGATTGCGACACTCAACTTATGATGAGCAGCGATGGCGGAACAACTTGGGAAACACAACTCATTTGGGACTTCCCTATTTTCGGTTACGTGGGTGACTCACTTAGCGACATCGACCTCGATGGCATTGCCGATACCATTGTAACTACCGATGGAGTGGGAGCATTGCTCCTTGATGCCAATGGTGTAGCGCACGTTACTTTCGGATTGTTCCAATTCCTCGACGATGTTTCGGGCGATGGGCAATATACCATTTTCCAGCGTGAAGAACTCATGTACTGGAACAGTAACTGGCCTGTTGACTCTCTTTATGTAATAGGCATTCCAGAAGAAAGCATCAACGATGCTGATGATCTTTTCGACTACACCATCGACAACGTTCCCGATTATCGCACAAGTCTCTCTTCTATGTCAACCATGGCCGAAGGCGATGACGGAAAAATCTACGTAGTGTTCCGCACAGCCGACGAAGAATACCTGGGCGACCAGTTGTTTAGTCACTTGTATGCAGTGGTGAGCGCCGACGGCGGCGACACGTGGGGCACTCAAATTGAACTCACCCCCGACCTCGAATTCAACGAATACGAGTATGCATTCCCTTCAATGTACAACCGTGTTAGCGACAAACTACACATTGTCGTGCAGCGCGACACTGAGCCAGGCTTGAACGTGCGTGGTGATCTCGACTCATGGGACAACAACGACATCGTTTACTTGGCCATCAGCAACGACTTCGACATCACTGAAAATGTGAATGAAGCCGCTATCTCTGCTACACAAATCAACCTGTTCCCAAACCCAACAACCGGTGTTCTTCAAATTACCGGTAACGATTTGGCAGGCGCTCCTGTTCGCGTTTACAACGCAATGGGACAAGAGATTGTTTACACGCGCATCAGCAAGAACTTCAATGCAACCGACCGCGAGTCGTTTGACTTTACCTACTTGCCTGCAGGCAACTACACACTGAGCATTGGCGCAGGTGCAACCCGCGTAAGCAAAGAGTTTGTTGTGCAGCACTAAGACTACACAAGAAACTTACTTGAGAAAAAAGACCGCTTCGGCGGTCTTTTTTTTTGGACGCGCTGCTGCGCGTGCTTACCTCTCTGCGTGCTCGCGAGACTTGTGAAGGATGGCGCAGTGCTTTTTCTTACCTTCGCCCCATGCAACGTCAAGAACAACTAAAGACAACTTTGCTGCAACTGATAAGCACCTCCGTTACGCTGCTGGTTGCCGATTACCTCATGGATAGCATCCGGTTTGAACAACCTTGGGTCGCCATCGTTACTGCTATTGTACTAGCCCTGCTCAACGCATTCCTCAAGCCGCTGCTCGTGCTGCTTACCATACCGGCAACCATTTTCACATTGGGACTTTTCCTTCTGGTCATCAATGCTGCAATTCTCATGATTGCCGATCAGCTGGTGGATGGTTTCGTGATCGAAAGCTTTTGGTCGGCCGTGCTGCTTACCATCTTCATTTCGATGGTAAATGGACTGCTTGGCGGAAACGTTAAAGTGGTGAAGCACTCGAGCCATGATGAGCTTGATAAATAACACGGGAGAATAGAGAATGGAGAATGGTGAATGGTGAATGGTGAACCATTGCGCAACGGTTCTCCATTCTCCATTCTCCATTCTTCAATGCCAACGCTTAACCGCCCTGCCATCACATCGTCATACGCCTTCCTGATTTTTATCGACATCCCATGAACATCCGTTTATTCATGGGTTGGTGAAGTTTACCTTCGCGGCATAATTCGAACCCCATGAAATTCTTTATCGACACTGCCAATCTCGCACAAATCCAGGAAGCCCATGACTTGGGAATACTTGACGGCGTAACCACCAACCCTTCACTGATGGCCAAAGAGGGCATCTCAGGAAAGGACAATGTGATGAAACACTACAAAACGATTTGCGAAATTGTTGGCGATGGAGATGTAAGCGCGGAAGTAATTGCAACCGACTTCGCTGGCATGGTTGCAGAAGGCGAGGAATTGGCCGAGCTTCACCCGAACATTGTGGTGAAGGTGCCAATGATCAAAGAAGGCGTGAAGGCGCTAAAGTATTTCAGCGACAAAGGCATCCGCACCAACTGCACACTCGTGTTTTCGGCCGGACAAGCGCTTATCGCCGCCAAGGCAGGCGCATCATATGTATCGCCTTTCATAGGTCGCCTCGATGATATTTCAACCGACGGCACCGAACTCATAGAACAAATTCGAATCATCTACGACAACTACGGTTACGAAACGGAGATCCTCGCAGCGAGCGTGCGCCACCCAATGCACATCATCAAGTGCGCAGAAATTGGCGCCGACGTGATGACAGGACCACTCAGCGCAATTATTGCCCTCATGAAACACCCGCTCACCGACAATGGATTGGCTCAGTTTCTGGCCGACCACGCGAAAGCAGCTAAATAAGTGCTAGGTGCGATGTGCGAAGTGCGAAGGAAGTCACACATCGCACATCGCACTTCACACATCGCACCTCTTATGCTTCTCCCCATCCACCCCGCCAATCCCGACCCGCGCAAAATTGCGCAGGTAGTGGAGTGTTTGCGGAAGGGAGGAATAGTGGTTTACCCTACCGACACGGTATATAGCATGGGCTGTGACATGCTCAATTCAAAGGCGCTCGAAAAGCTGGCACTCATCAAACAAGTGAAACTGGAAAAGGCCAACTTCTCGCTTATTTGCCACGACTTAAGCCACCTCACCGAATACAGCAAGCAGCTGAGCAACCCCATCTATAAACTCATGCGCAGCACGCTTCCGGGGCCATACACCTTCATTTTGGAAGCAAGCAAAGCAATTCCGAAAATCTTTTCCGATCGCAAGAAAACGGTAGGTATACGCGTGCCCGACAATGCCATCGCACGTGCCATTGTGGAGGCATTGGGAAATCCGATAGTTGCAACTTCCGTTCACGACGATGATGCGATATTGGACTACACCACCGATGCAGAACTCATTCACGAAAAGTGGAGTAATCGAGTAGACATCGTTATTGACGGCGGACCGGGTGGCCTCCTTCCTTCTACTGTTATTAGCTGTGTGAACGATGAAATAGAAGTGGTACGCCTGGGCAAGGGCAGCGTTGAAATGCTCTAGTCGCCCGGTTGGTTTAAACCGCGCAAGTGCGTAAACGCATCGCCGATAAACTCTATGATGTCGCGCGCTATCACAGAATCCATACTGCGCGCCTCTGCTGCTACATCGCCGGCCAACCCGTGCATATAAACACCCAGTAAGGCAGCCTCTTTCGCACTGTAACCTTGCGCCAACAGGGCGCCAATCATTCCACTCAATACATCGCCGCTGCCTGCTGTTGCCATGCCCGGATTACCGGTTGAGTTTATGAAGACCTGCCCATTCGGTGTCGTTATGCGCGTGTGAGCACCTTTTAAGACAATGAAAATTCCCAGCTCTTTTGACTTCTGCATTTGGGTTTCGAGGCGATCAAAATGATTTTCATGTTTACCAAATAACCGATCGAACTCTCCGACGTGCGGTGTGAGGATGGTGTCGGCCTTCAGCTGTGATTGCCATCCTTCGCGGGCCACAACCGTCAGCGCATCTGCATCGATAACTGCCGGAGTACTCGATGCATTGAGCCATTCATGGATCATCGACGAAGCTCCTTTTCCGGTGCCAATGCCCGGCCCCATCACCAAGGCCGTTGAACCCTGAATCTGTTCATAACGCTCGAGCTCAACGCTGCCAAAGCCTGTCTTGCATACTACCTCAGGCACGGCCGTTTGCATCACCTGCAAGCCACTATCTGAAACACAGGCAGTGACCTTCCCTGTGCCGGTTCGCATAGCAGCATACGACACCAACATGCAAGCTCCCATCATACCTGTGCTACCCGCCACAACCTGCAAATGCCCGTGTGTGCCTTTGTGACTGTATTTCGCTCGTGTGCGCAGCAGCGGTGCCACCTCCATATCATCAACAAAGTACCAATCGCATGGTTGTTCTTGCTCAAATTCAGCATCAAGCCCTAGTGGCACAATGACCATGCGCCCCACAAAACAGTCATTATCAGGGAAGAGCATGGAACGCTTCGGTATCTCGATGGTGAGTGTAATATCCGCTTGTACGATTGCTCCGATTTGAGGAGCAAGCAAGTCGGCCTGCAAACCGGAGGGAATATCGATTGACACAACTGTATTCGGCAGGGTATTTATCCATGCAATCAAAGCCGACATCCAACCTTCAATGGGACGATTCAGACCTGAGCCAAAGAGCGCATCGACAACCACTGCATCGGGTTCCAACTCCATATCATCGGGCATTGCGCTGATAAAATGCAAGGGCAGATCACCGTCAATTGAAACCTGCAGGTTTTCCCGAAAGTCAGCACTTCCACTCGCAGCATCGCCCACCACAATTACCAACACATCCAGATGCTGCTCGTGCATGAGCCTGGCCATAACCAAACCATCGCCTCCATTGTTGCCTGTGCCACAGAAAAAAACATATCGATTGCCAACCGCCTTATCGACCAGCACCTCTGCGCACGAACGCGCAGCAACCTCCATTAGTTCGGCAGAAGAAGTATACTGACGTTCGACGGTAATACTATCCCAGCTGCGCAATTGCGCTCTGCTAAAAAGTTTCATGCTTTCGATTTATGTTTCCAATATCGGATGTCTTAACACATTTAACGAATGCAGTTCAAAATACATTTCACATCGCCTCGTTCGCAAGTTTGGTAAGTGGCGAAATCTCAGGCGATTGAGCCCGTTAATTTCACAAGTTGGTATAATCCGCTGTAGACCCCATGAGAACGTATCTCTTCCTATCCATCCTATTCGCTTGCTCGCTGAGTTTGCAGGCGCAGCCGCCCATTGCACTCTACGACAACACTCGTCTGTATCGTGAAGCTTTGGAGCTATTCGACCACGAAAAATACGTGGCTGCCAAAGAAAAATTCCAAGAGTATATCAGTTTGGAAAAAGATCCACAACACGCACTGCGCATCAACTCGGAGTATTACAGCGGCATCTGTGCGTTGTATCTGTTTCACAAAGACGCCGAATATCAGCTTGAGCAATTCGTGTTGGAACATCCCGATTCTCCTTGGAAGCGACGTGCGTTTTTTGAATTGGCAACCTTCAACTATCAGAAGAAACAATACAAAAAAACGCTGGAGTGGTTCAAGCAAGTCGACGAGCGCGACCTCAATGCAAAAGATAAAAACGAAATGCGCTATAAGCGCGGACACAGCCTGTTTGAGACCGGCGACGTGGCCGGCGCACGACAAGATTTTTTCGAAGTAAAACAAGAAGAGAGCGAGTATCAGAAAGCGGCGATTTATTACTACAGCCATATTGCCTATGAGCAAAACGACTTGCAAGTTGCACTCGATGGTTTCAAGCAGCTCGAAAACGACGCATCATTTAAAAGCTTGGTTCCCTATTACATCACTTACATCTACTACAAACAGAAGAATTACGACGAAGTATTGAAATACGGCCCGGGTGTGCTGCAACAAGCCGAAGCAAACAACACCAAAAGAGCGCCCGAAATTTCGCGCATCATTGGCGACAGTCATTGCATGAAAAAACAATATGCTGAGGCCATTCCCTTTCTGGAAACCTATCACAAAGCCGCAACAGACAATGACATTACACGAGAAGACCACTATCAACTCGCCTATGCATATCACCGGAGTTCACAATGGGATAAAGCCATCAACGAATACAAGCATTGCACAGAAGGAAAAGATGAATTGCACCAAAAAGCATCCTACAACTTGGGAGAGTGTTATTTGAAACTGGACCAAAAAGAATATGCCCGCAATGCATTCTCGGAAGCAGCCGATATGACGGTCAATGCAGAAATTCAGGAAGACGCGTTGTTCAACTATTCAAAACTGGCCTTCGAACTCTCCTACAACCCTTTCCACGAAGCCATTTCTGCCTTCGAAGACTATCTCAACAAATACCCCAACAGCAAGCGCAGAGATGAAGCCTACGAATTCCTCCTCAACGTGTACATGCGCACACGTAACTACGAAAAGGCGTTGGCTTCACTCGACAAAATTCAGAACAAAGACAATCGCGTAAAAGAAGCCTATCAGGTTGTGGCATACAACCGTGGTGTTGAACTTTTCCAAGCAGAAAAATTTGCCGATGCAGAGAAGTTTTTTGACCGCGTAGCCACCTATCCTGTCAATCCAACCGTCAACGCTGACGCGAAATTTTGGAAATCAGAAATCAGTTACCGGCAAAACGACTTCACAAAGGCCGTTCAGCGCTACAATGCATTCATCAATGAGCCCGGAGCCTACAACTCTGAGTTCTACGGTATGGCTCATTACAGCCAGGGCTATGCTTACTTCAAACTCGCCAATGCAGAGGAGAATGACGAAACTGCTACGGCGTGGTACAACAATGCCAACACCTCCTTCCGAAAATACATCGATGGCAGCCACACCAAGGATGTGAAGAAAGAAAGTGACGCATGCGCCCGAGCCGGCGATTGTTTTTACGTCGCCAAAAACTACTCGCAGGCAATTCTTTACTACGACAAATCGATTGCCTTGAACAAAGCAGGATCCGAATACGCACTCTATCAAAAGGCGATGTGTTATGGCTACGACGGGCAGCCGGAAAAGAAGTCGTGGGTATTGAAAAACCTCATCACCGAAAGCCCCGACTCAAAATTCGAGATCGATGCCAAATATGAAATCGCTAAAACGTATTTGCAGCAAGACCGCCTGAACGAAGCCAAGACCTACTTCAACGACATCTTAAAGAACCACGCCACCTCTGTGTATGCCAAGATGAGCATGCGCGACATGTGCCTCATATACGTGAAGGAAGGCAACGAGGCGCAAGTGAAAGAATCGTGGACGGCCATCAAGAACAAATACCAAAAGGACCCTGTGGTGTGCGACGCCTATCAGATTTGCAAATCAATCCTCATTGAGGATTCGGAGTTTCAAAACGACGCCGTGACCATTTGCGGTGCAACGAAAAACGAACTCGAAGAAGACGTGTATCGCAAGGCCGTGAGCTATGTGCAGGAAGGAAACTGCGAAACCGGCATAACGAAACTCACCGACTACCTCACCAAATTTCAACCTGCCTACCACGCCATTGATGCCAGCTACTTTTTGGCCAACTGCCACTACGACAAAAACGACTTCAACAAGGCGCTTGAGTACTGCAACTACATCATTGGTTCCGGCAGCACAAACTACCGCGAAGAGTGCCTGGTCATGGCCGCTACAATTTCATACAACAACAAAGACTACTCGCAGGCACTCACGCATTACCGCGATTTGGAGCAAGTGGCTATCTCCAAAAACAATGCGCTCGAAGCCCAGATAGGGTTGATGCGATGCAACTACTACCTCAATGAATACAGCGATGCAAAAATGTATGCCGACAAGGTGCTGGCCAATGATGGCACACCGGAAGACATTCGTTACACGGCCTTGCTTTGGCGCGGCCGTATTCTGCACGTGAACGGCAGCTATAACGAAGCCATAACAGACTTGAAAGAAGTGGTAAAACGCGGGGGAAATGCGGGGGCAGAGAGCAAATACCTCATTGCGAGTTCTTATTACTCCAAAGAAGAATTCAAAGCAGCAGAGACAGAAATATTCCAGCTCATCGAGAAGTTTTCAGCCTTCGATGAATGGAAATACAAAGGCTTCCTGCTCCTGATTGATGTATACATCTCGTTGAAAGATTATTTCCAGGCAAACGCTACTATCAACGCCATCATGGAAAACGTGACCGAGTCGTGGGTAATCGATGCCGCTAACGCCAAGAAAGCCACCCTCGATCAATTGGAAAATCCAACCCCGGCAGAACCCTCTGTAAACGAAGTAGAAATTGACTTGCAATCAACACCGGAAAACCAGTAAGCACACGCATGAAAAACCTATTTTCCATTATACTCCTCGGCCTTTGCGCAACATGCCAAACGCTTGCATGGGGACAAACAGACACCACGAAAACACTGGAATATGAATTTCAGATTGAAGGCAATCGACGCTTGTTTCTGCGCGATGCGAATAAGGTAACCGTGTGGCCGCAAACAAAAGACAGTGTGGTGCAGATGACGCGCATCCAATACACCACCTTGCCCACACCAACAGCCATTACCATTGAGCCGCGTCTCATTCCGGCTGCGAAAATCAATGTGGAGGAAAAACTCGGATACCTCTATCGAGGTTACATCAAAGGTGGTTGGGGCAGTTACAACACCACTCCGGTCGACTTTTACTACACCGATGGCCGATCTAAAAAAGGCACCTACGGCGTGCACTACCAGTTATTGCGCGGCGATGGCGTGGTACTCAACGACGACGACATAATTCCGGACCGTTACAGCAACAACCGAGCGGAGGCATGGGGCAAGTGGTTTTTCAAGAAAACGCAATTGGTCGGTAAATTCAACTGGGAACGAAACGTTAATCACTGGTACGGACTAAATCTGGACAGCGCCTACTACAGCAGGCCCGACGACACGCTCCTACTCCAAAACATCCAACAGCGATTGAACACTTTTGGCGGTGGCCTCTCCTACCTCAGCTACCAGCGCGACACGGGCGATTTCAACTTCAATGCAGACCTTGGATTTCGCAATACAAGAGACATCAGAAATAATTCAGAATCACACTTCAACGCACAGGCGCACGGCCGCATGCTGAAAGACAGCACGCTCTACATGGCCGATGTGGGCGTTAACTACAACACCTTCGACTTTACCGGTCCACTCCTCAATGGCAATGCTTCAGCCTACTACGAGAATGCAGCAACCGATTCACTGTTCGAGAATCGCAATTCCGAAAACGCCATTATCAAGATTGTTCCTTCCGCGAGCACTACCTGGAAAGGGCTGCGCGCGAAAGTCGGAGCAGGCATTTACTTCGATGTCCGCGGCGAACAAAAAGGCCATTTCTATCCGCTGGCCGAGGTGAGCTACAGCATTCTCAACGGAACCATCGTACCCTTCGCAGGTATCAAAGGAAACATGGAACCGACAACCTACCTGTCGCTCTATCAGCAAAACCCGTTCATCCAAAACTTCCCCAAGCTTCGCAACCTAAACAACAAGCTTGACGCTTATGTAGGTATCGGCGGAGCCATTTCACAGACGCTGAGCTACAAAGCAGGGTTCAACTACCGCCGATACGGCGATTTCGCGTTCTTCATGAACGACAGCATCACCTCAACCGCTAATAGCTACTATAGCTGGGGCAACGTATTCACCGTTATATACAACGATATGACGAGCTACAACGTGTATGGTGAACTAGCTCTCTACTCCGGAGAAAAGTGGAAAGCCAACGCCCGCGCCGACTATTTTCACTACACAACAGCTGACGATTCCAAGGCATGGCACCAACCCGGGCTGCGTGTTTTGGCGAACGGACAATACAATCTGAAAAACAAGTTCATCATCAGCACCGATATCTTCTACATTGGCTCGCGATGGGCTAAATCGACAGTACCCGTGTATGGCTATGAAGATATAACCGAGGTTAAAACCGGAACCCAAATCAGCTACGAATACAAGCTCAAGGGCTTCCTCGATGCCAACTTCAAAGTAGAATACCGCTACAACAAGCGCCTGTCGGCCTGGGTGCAGCTCAACAACGCATTCGGACTGAAATACCAGCGTTGGGGCGGCTATCCCGTTCAGCAGGTAATGGCAACGCTTGGGGCGACATACGCTTTCTAAGGGCGAGGGGCGACAGGGATAAGGGGTAAGGGGTAAGGGGTAAGGGGTAAAGGGTAAAGGATAAGGGGTAAGGGACTAGGGACGAAAGCTTCAGACGAGTATGTTAGCCCACAGCTGAAGCCGTGGGAAATAGATTAAAAATCAACAGCTCCGACAGCGTTTCCGGCGAAGGAAATTACGCATTCCCGAACACCTTGAATTCCTCAGTAAAATCAAGGCCTTCAAAGCGATACCGAATTGTGAAAAAATAGCTGATTTTTCAGGCCTTTCATTGACCTTTTTGGCCATATTCCGACGTATATTCGTGCACCTCAAAAAAACCGCTATAAATCGGTTTTTTTAAGGGTAAATCACCTCAACTCAAATTCGTATTAAAAAAGTGGAAGAAAGCACAGTTATGAGCGAAGAAACCAAGTTAGCGTCGGGCTATACAGCCGCCAATATTCAAAGTCTAGAAGGAATGGAACACGTGCGCATGCGTCCGTCGATGTACATCGGCGATACAGGCGTTCGCGGATTGCACCACCTCGTATATGAAGTGGTCGACAACTCCATCGATGAAGCCTTGGCCGGCCATTGCGATACCATTCAGGTGAACATCAATGAAGACAATTCGATTACCGTTAGCGATAACGGACGTGGTATTCCCACCGACATGCACGAGAAAGAAAAAGTATCAGCATTGCAGGTTGTAATGACCAAGATCGGAGCCGGTGGTAAGTTCGATAAAGGTTCCTATAAAGTATCCGGTGGTCTGCACGGTGTGGGTGTGAGCTGTGTAAACGCTCTTTCTACTCACCTCCACGCAACAGTATACCGCGATGGCAAAATAACCGAGCAAGAATACAGCATCGGAAAACCGTTGTATGCAGCTCGCGAAGTAGGACCAACCGATAAGCGCGGAACAACCGTGACATTCAAACCCGATGCATCCATCTTCGACATCACCGAGTACAACAGAGCAACATTGGCAACCCGCCTGCGTGAACTTTCGTTCCTCAACAAAGGCATTAAGCTTACCCTTACAGATAAGCGTGAAATAGCCGAAGACGGTGCTCCCATAACAGAAACGTTTTACTCGGAAAACGGCTTGGAAGAATTCGTGAAGTTCTTGGACGAAACACGTCCGCCTATTATCCAGAAAATCATTCACATGGAACGCACCGACGGCGACATCCCCGTTGAAGTGGCCATGGTTTACAACGACTCTTATAACGAGAACATTCACTCGTACGTAAACAACATCAATACACACGAAGGTGGTACTCACCTCAGCGGTTTCCGTCGAGGTCTTACCACGACGCTCAAGAACTTCGCT
>JBILIX010000102.1:0-6773 GCA_044368835.1 Flavobacteriales bacterium
TGAGCGTGATAACCTCTGCTATTCCCTTGGCCGCTGTGCAAAGCACTTCATCGGCATGACCGAAAGCAGCCTTGAGTGTTAGGTTGCCATACAACTCACGCAGCTTGTCGTTGTTAATTTCCAAAAGGGTATCAACATTGGCCTTCATCTCAGACAAACCGAGTTCGGCCTGACTTGAACGCTTCTTGCCTTCAAACATGAACGGCACAGTAACTATACCCACGGTGAGTATGCCCATGTCGCGCGCTACCTTGGCTATCACAGGTGCAGCGCCGGTACCGGTGCCACCACCCATGCCTGCTGTAATAAATACCATGGTAGTGTTTTCGCTTAAAAGAGCTTTTATTTCTTCCAGGCTTTCAATAGCCGCATTGCGACCTACCTCGGGAATAGAGCCGGCTCCGCGTCCTTCGGTAAGGGTGCTGCCCAACTGAATCTTCAGTGGAACAGGACTCTTGTCGAGCGCCTGAGCATCGGTATTGCAAACAATAAAATCTACTCCTTTGATACCTTGTTCATACATGTAGTTGACAGCGTTGCTGCCACCGCCGCCAACGCCAATCACCTTGATGATTGAAGAATTGCTGGTCGGCAAATCGAATTTGAATGAGTTTTCCATGTTGGTTGATATGGGTTTGGCTCTCGTTATCAGCACCTTTAGGCAAATGCCGACAACGGTAATTTGATAGGCCTAATAACGAACAACAAACGAGGTCTCTGCAAACCGACTTTTCAAAAAAGTGAACCTATGAATGTTAGTAAAAGCGAATTGAATTTTCCATTGAAACAGAAGGCACATCTCAGGTTTTTCTGTATGAAATGCTTTTTTACTCGGTTTGGCTTACTTTCGTACGGTCAATTTTTGGGATTCCCCTCACCATCATGCAAGAGACTATCAACGATAAGCTGAATCTTCAGCCCTACAACAGCAACCGTCCTCACCTCATTATTCCGGAATACGGAAGGAACATTCAACGCATGGTTCAATATGCGCTGACCCTGGAGGACCGTGAAGACCGAAATAAATGTGTGCGCGCAGTGCTCAGCGTAATGGGCCAACTATTCCCTCACCTGCGCGACATTGAAGACTTCAACCACAAACTTTGGGACCATCTTCACATCATGTCAGGCTTCCGCCTTGATGTAGACAGCCCCTACCCAAAGCCCGACAAGGAGCATCTCCAGAGCAAACCGGAACCCATGCCGTACCCAAACAACCAAATACGCTTTGGTCACTACGGTCATTACGTAGAATCCATGATTCGCAAGTGTGCGGCCATGGAAGAAGGTGAAGGAAAAAACGCTTTTGCATTGACCATTGCCAATGTCATGAAATACAACGCGACCAATTGGAACCGCAACATCGTGCACGACGATGTCATTTTAAAAGACCTTGGCATACTTTCAAAAGGCAGTATTCTCTTGGAAAACGTAACGCAACTCCAAACCGTGAAACCGCTTACCGCCGGTGGGTTTAAAGAATATGAAACGGAGCGTTTCGGCAAAAAGCATAAGCACAAATTCAACAAGAACATCAAGAAGAAAAAGTTCCGCCCGAGATAATTGATATTTCTCAGCGCAAGCATTTACTTTCTTGTGACAATAGCGCGGCAGGTCTGGAAAATCTTTGCAACCAAAGAATCACGCCGTGAACGATCTGCGAGTTGTTGCCATTACCCACAAAAACTTTCCTCTTGAAACCATCGGGAAATTCCACCTTTCCGATGACCAGCGAAAGAACACACTTTCCAATGTGAAAGATACTTGCGGTATGGGCGAGGTGATGTATCTCTCAACTTGCAACCGCGTCGAATTCGTTTTCACTCTCCCCCATTACGTGTGCCCCGGTGTAACAGCTCAAATGCTGAAAGCGACCGGCGTTGAATTATCCGAAGAGGAAATTCGCTCTATCGCAGCTAAAGCAGAACGACACAATGGAGTTGAAGCCGCTGAGCATTTGTTGCACGTGGCAGCAAGCCTCGAATCGGCTATAATCGGCGAACGCGAAATCATCACCCAACTTCGCAAAGCATATGAAGAGTGCTCAGCACTTGGGCTTACAGGCGATGACCTGCGCCTCATCATTCGCCAGTGCATCCAAACTGCAAAGGAAGTTTTTACAACAACCGATTTGGCTAAGAAACCAGTCAGTGTAGTATCGCTCGCCTGGGAGCAGTTTCGAAAACACGAGTTGCCATCCAATGCACGTGTATTGCTCATAGGCGCCGGACAAATCATTCGCAACTTCTCGAAGTTTTTGAATGAAAACGGATATACCAACCTGACGTTCGCTAATCGAACGTTCGAAAATGCTGAAGCACTGGCAAAAACAGCCGGTGGCAAAGCTCTTTCACTGGATGAATTAAATGCATATACCGAAGGTTTCGATGCGCTTATTTCATGCACCGGTTCTCCGGATATCATCGTGAACGAAGACATGTACGCCAACCTTATTCAGGGAGAAAAAGATTCGAAACTGATTATTGACTTGGCCCTTCCATGTGATGTAGCTCAGGGTATTTCAACCCGAGAGAATGTGCATTACTATGGAATGGAGCAAATCAAACAATGGGCGAACGAAAACATGCAGTTTCGTGAACAAGCCATTGCCGATTGCATGCCGATCATACATCAAGGATTGCGCGACTTCGAGAAAGTGCACAAAGAAAGACAGATAGAAAAAGCGATGGTTTCCATTCCCGAAACCATCAAAGAAATACGCAACACTGCGCTGGGTTCCGTGTTCGCAAAAGACCTTGAAACGCTCGATGATCATTCGCGAGAAGTGCTTGAAAAAATAGTCAACTACATCGAAAAAAAATACATCTCTATACCCATGAAAATGGCCAAAGACGTATTGCTCGATGAGGTGAAAAAGAACTGAACCGAGCCTTACTTTCGCACAAACTTTTCAGATTGAAAAATCCCGTCATCATTGGCTCGCGAGGCAGCGACCTGGCTCTCTGGCAAGCGCATTTCGTGCAACAACAACTTCGAGATGCAGGTGTTGCTTCGGTTATCGAAATCATAAAAACCAAAGGCGACGCCATCCAACATCTCAGCTTCGATAAAATTGAAGGCAAGGGTTTTTTCACCAAAGAAATCGAAGAAGCTCTTCTTGCCGGAACCATCGACATCGCCGTGCATTCACACAAAGATCTTGAAACGCAATCGCCCGATGGCCTTGTAGTTGCAGCCGTCAGCGAACGCGCCGATCCGCGCGAATTATTGCTCATCCGAGAGGAAGCCGTGGACCATAGTGCAAAATGGAGCCTGAAAAAAGATGCACGCGTTGGCACCTCTAGCGCCCGCCGCAAAGCGCAGTTGCTGCAAGCAAGACCCGATGCGACACCTGTCGACATACGCGGCAACGTGCCAACTCGCATACAAAAACTTCGCAACGGAGATTTCGACGCCATTCTATTGGCCAAAGCCGGCGTTGACCGCTTGCAACTCGATGTTTCCGACCTACACGCGATACCACTTCCAATCCATGAACTAGTGCCCGCCCCGGCGCAAGGAGTGCTTGCTATTCAAACCCGCAGCGATGATGCAGATCTTATTGCCACGCTAAGTCAACTCAACGCTCCGCAAATACAACGCAGCATCCACATCGAACGTCGTGTGCTCAATCAAATGCAAGGCGGTTGTCAATTGCCGCTCGGTGTGCATGCGCAATATCACGAGAACGCATACCATGTTTGGGTAGCTTACGCCTCGGCTTGGAACGCGCCGGTAACGCAATTCAACATTGCAGGAACCGACGAATTGCAGCTGATAGAAGAAATACTGCAACGCATTCAACACCCTTGAAAAGACGAGTCTTTATATCCCGAAATCCCGCCGACTGTGAAGCAATTCGTGCATTTCTTCCAATAGAGTTTGAAGTAATTGCACAATCGCTCATTGAAACCAAAGGAATTTCGTATGAAACTCCCATTCCGAAAACCGACTGGATTTTCTTTTCATCATCAAACGCCGCTCGACATTTTTTCGAAAAGCATCCGCAACTCGACCAACAAAAAATAGCAGCCATTGGCGAGGCAACAGCGCAGTCAATTCGCCAGCATCACGCTGTGGATTTTATTGGAAATGCCTCTGATATCACCGACTCAGCCTATCGATTTGCTGAATCAATCGGCACTCAAACCGTTCTGTTTCCGATAGCTGCTAATAGCCTCAAACACATTCAGTCAGCCTTGCCGGCCGAACAGGTAATTGATCTTCCTGTGTATACTACAACAGAAAAAAGTCAGCACGTCGCTCCCTGCGATGTGTACGTTTTTTCGAGCCCGAGCAATGTGCGCGCATTTTTCGCAGTCAACAACGCTGAACTTCCTAAAGATGCAAGCTACATTGCGTTTGGTGAGGCTACTCGCGACGAATTGAACAAACAAGGTATCCACGATGTGCTCATACCGCACTCGCTCGAACCGCATTCAATAGCCCACACAATAATTCAGGCCGTGCAGGGTTAAGGCTCCGGCATCTTACTTTTGAACCTATGAACCTCTTGCGAATTGTGAGCGCAAACCAGCGCTCGGCTGTAATCATTTTGCTAGGCCTCCTGCTGAACTCTCCCGGCAATCATGGTCTTGCTCAATCAACCGACCTTACGCCTAAATACTCCAATGAGTTTCTCAATATCGGTGTGGGCGCAAGAGCCCTCGGCATGTCCATGGCGCAAGTTGCCACCGTCAACGACGTTACAGCCGGTTACTGGAATCCAGCCGGAATAAACCACTTGGGCCCTCGGTTGCAAGTAGCTGCCATGCACTCCGAATACTTTGCGGGTATCGCCAAATTCGACTATGCCTCGATCGGCAAAGCGATTGACTCTTCGAGCGCAGCTGCATTCTCCATCATTCGTTTTGGTGTCGACGACATCCCCAACACAACTGAGCTCATTGACGCAGGTGGAAACATTGACTATGACCGTATCACGAAATTTTCAGCGGTCGACTACGCCTTCATTTTCTCCTATGGCCGCAACGGCTGGCCTGTGAAGAAACAAACGTCCGCTACCTCACAATCCATCATCGATCCGCTTCAACGAAGCAATCGATTTCGCTGGGGGGTGAATGCAAAGGTCATTTATCGCCACATCGGCGACTTCGCAAGTGCATGGGGCTTTGGCTTGGATGCCGGCGCGCAATACGACGTTGATCGCTGGCACTTCGGAGCGGTGGCTAAAGACATTACCTCCACCTTCAACGCCTGGTCATACTCACTCAGCGATCGCACGAAAGAAGTTTTTCAAAACACCGGTAACGAAATACCCCAAAACGGACTCGAAGTCACACTGCCTCGTGTTGTTCTCGGCGCTGGACGAAGTTTCGACATTAAAAAAATCACCTTACTCGCTGAAGTAAATGCAACCCTCACCACCGACGGCAAGCGCAATGTGCTCATCAGCGCCAACCCCGTGAGTGTCGACCCCAATCTAGGTATCGAGGCCATCTACAACAAAATCATTTTCGTGCGCGCAGGTGTTGGAAACATCCAGCGTGTGAGCGATTTCGATCAAAGCACTTACCTTACACTGCAACCCAACCTAGGCCTTGGTCTTCGTATTCGAAACTTGCAGATAGATTACGCTCTTTCCGATATCGGCAATGTGAGTGATGTGCTCTACAGCAACGTATTCTCGTTGCGCATCGACATCGTCGGTAAGAAAAAATAGACTAGACTCTTTTAAACTGAATGCGCATTGCTGTGTAAAACACGAGCGCAAAGCAGAGCACTCCGAGCAACAAATGCACGGGTTGCATTGGTGCGGGCATGTCGAGGTATGACAGCACAACGCCCACCAACAACTCCATCAACAGCACCAGCATAGCCCAGTTGTATTGAACCAAGCGCAAGGTTTCTTTCGCATTGAAATAGATCCAACTAGCAAGCAGTAAGATGAGAATGGAGAAGCTTCGGTGGATGTAAAAAATCGCTGGCAATGAGTCGATCCAAGTACTTCTATCATCCGTTGCCTTCGCTACGATATCAACCTCTTCGCGTACTTGTGTGCCCATCAAAATTTGAACAAACAACACTACTACCAGCGACCACATCGCTAAACGAAATACACGCTTCGTCTGAAACACTTCATCTTCTTTACTCAATCGGAATACGATAATGGATAACAATGCGACAAGCGCAATACTTCCTACCATGTGGTAAGTAATCGAATTTTCAACCAAGTTACCGTCCACCACCAGTTTACCCAGCCAAGCCTCAAAACCGACCATGACATCGGTCAAAAAAGCGAGTAAAAAAATGGTCCAATTCTTTTCGCGAATCAACAAAAGCAAACTGAATAAAGAGAGCAGAAAAACAGGTATTCCATAGACCACCGTAGCCAATCGGTTTATATACTCAACCCATGTATGCAACACATTGAAGATGGCATAATCATGCTTCGGGTACTTATGCCAATCGGAATGCTCGAAAGTCTCCTCCGAAATAAAGGATGCATTCGCTACCCACAACGTGTCGTTTCGCACAATCATTTGCCCCTCCTCGTATGCATGAGCGGGCATATAAACCAAGGCTGCCTCATCGGTCGGAGGCACCAGATAACCAAAACACTTCGGCCAATCAGGACAACCCATGCCGCTTCCCGTCATGCGAACTACACTCCCTGCGATGATTACGACAAACGTGAGCACAAGTGAAACCTGCGCCAACAAACGAACGATGTTGCGAATTCTCATGATTTATACAGCCGCTCCATTGACCGCCGACTTGTTTTGTAACCCGTGGTAATGCAATACCTCCAC
>JBILIX010000103.1:0-6733 GCA_044368835.1 Flavobacteriales bacterium
AAGCGTGAGTTGGCTTTGCAGCATTTTAAGTTGGATGGTCAACGCAAAACGTTGCTTGTGATAGGAGGAAGCCTGGGAGCAAGGTCCATTAATCAGGCTGTTGATGCACACGCGGAGCGATGGGAGCAGGAAGGGTTTCAAGTCATTTGGCAAACAGGTAAGGGATATGTTGAAGCATCGCTCCGGCGCACGGCTGCATTGAAGCATGCGCAGGCGCACGAATTCATACGGGAGATGGATCTGGCCTACGCAGCGGCTGACGTGGTGGTTTCCAGAGCAGGAGCCATGAGCATTTCTGAATTGTGTTTGGTAGGTAAGCCATCCATTTTTATTCCGTCGCCCAATGTGTCGGAAGATCATCAAACTAAGAACGCGATGGCATTGGTAAGCAAAAACGCAGCTGTACTGGTGAAGGATGCTGACGCAACTGCAGCGCTGGGCGATGCAGTGAGCGCTCTTCTCAGTAGCGATAATCAGTGCCAAACGTTGGCTACAGCAATACACGGTCTTGCACAAAAAAATGCGGCGGAGCGCATTGTAGACGAAGTGAAAAAACTGGTGCAACAGTCACCATCAATCGGTAATCCATGAATTTTGAGGAAACAGAGGTCTATTATTTTCTAGGCATCGGAGGCATTGGTATGTCGGCCATTGCTCGCTATTTCCATGCGAATGGTAAGCTGGTGATGGGTTACGACCGCACGTCGACACCACTTACGACTGAGTTGGAAATGGAAGGCATTGCAGTGCATTTCGACGACACCGTGCTTGAGATACCGCCCGTGGTGCGTCATACGCCTAAGGAGAAAGTATTGGTAATCTATACACCTGCAATCCCCAAGGACAGTCAGGAGTTGAATTGGTTGAACGATCAAGGCTATACACTCATCAAGCGTTCGCAGGCATTGGGAATTATCACTGCACAAAGCAAGAGCATTGCAGTGGCCGGCACCCACGGCAAGACTACTACGAGTTCGATGATAGCCCATTTGCTCAAGCATAGCGGGAAAGGGTGTAACGCCTTTCTAGGCGGCATAGCGACAAATTACGGGACCAATTTATTGCTCGATAAGCATGCAGAATGGACGGTGGTGGAGGCAGATGAGTATGATCGATCCTTTTTGACCTTGTCGCCGCAGATTTCGGTTATAACCAGCACAGATGCCGATCATCTCGATATCTATGGTTCGCATGAATATATGAAGGAGTCGTTCAATTTGTTTGCATGCAAGTTGAAGGCAGGAGGCCTGCTGATACATCGTAGCGAGCTGCCAATCGATGTTGATGCGTTGCCTGAGGGAGTGCAGCATATCGATTATAGTGGAACGCAGGAGGCAGGGCATTTTGCTTCAAAGGTTGAGATACGTGAGGGACATTATTTTTTCGACTACCAGGCGGCAGATGCGCATTGGCTTGGCGTTGAGCTTGGTCTACCCGGCATGCACAACGTGGAAAATGCGGTGGCTGCAATAGCCGTTTGCCGAGCGGTTGGACTTACAGAGCAGCAAATACGCGATGGATTGAGCTCTTTCATGGGAGTCAAAAGGCGTTTTGAATACCGCATACGTCGGGAGGATATGGTGCTAATTGATGACTACGCGCACCATCCGGAGGAGTTGCGCGCCTGCATTAGCTCTGTGCGACAGTTGTATCCCGAAAAGCACATTACCGGTGTTTTTCAGCCCCATTTGTTTACCCGAACCCGCGATTTTTTGCAAGAATTCGCTCGCAGCCTGGAGCTGCTCGACGATATCATACTGCTTCCCATTTATCCTGCCCGTGAATTGCCCCTGCCGGGAATTGATTCACAATTGCTGTTGGATAACATTTCCAAACCCACCAAAAAACTGGTCGATAAGCAGTTTTTATTAGCAGAGTTGACCGGAAGTCCACGACAAGTGATTGTGATGCTTGGTGCAGGCGATATTGATGCGCTTGTAGCCCCAGTATCGGCGGCGTTTTCCGGGAAATAGCCGGGAGGTTTTTCCTTCCGTTACCAGCCAAACCAAATGACGAAGGAGAAAGGAAATAGCTTTATTAAAAACATCGAACGACGCAAACGTGTGCGCGCTGTTGTGGTGTATTCGCTTGCTATTGTAGGCGCTGTGGGGCTGTTTGTGGCGTTGGGTTTTGTGGGTAAGAAACAGAGTGATACCCTGTGTTGGAAATTGGAAGTGCAGGTGGAGGCGGCGGATGGTCGCAAGTTTATCGACGAGCAAATCGTTGCAGCCCTAGCCGACAGCGCAACCGATGCGATTGTAGGAAAGACCTTGAACGATGTAGACTTGGGCGCTATCCACCGTGCAGTAACCGCCAACTCTTCCGTTCGTGATGCGCATGTGTACACTACGGTCGACGGACGATGTGTGATTCAAGTGAAGCAAAGAACACCCATTGCTCGCATTTTCAATCGCAACGGTGAGAGCTACTACCTCGATGCAGAAGGTTTTACCATGGAGCTGTCGGAACTCACTACAGTGAAGCTTCCGGTGTTTACGGGTGAGATTCCCGATGGCCTTCGCTCGGAAAGCGTGGTGACGAATTTTCCGGACAGCCTCGCTCGGAAAACACCTTTGGACGAGATCTATCAGTTTACGCAGATAGTAGCGCGCGATACGTTTTGGCGCGCGCAAATAGAGCATGTGTATGTGAATACGGGAGGAGAGTTTGAGATTATACCGCGCGTGGGCAACCAGCGTGTGAATGTAGGCTACATCTACCACCTCGACGACAAGCTGAAAAAGCTACGTGCGTTTTACGAGCATGTAGTGCATGCAGATGATTTAGATCGTTTCGGCACCCTACAAGCACAATACAATGGCCAGGTGGTGGGCGTGAAGCGATAAAGGATACGGATAACTGAACAATTGAATAACAGAAAACGAAAAACCCTATGAATGCAGAGATCGTAGTTGGCTTAGACATCGGAACCACCAAGATAGCTTGTTTGGTAGGCCGCAAAATGGAGAATAATAAAATCGAGATTCTCGGTATCGGTAAGAGCGAGAGTATTGGTGTAACGCGCGGCGTTGTTTCGAATATCGAGAAAACCGTGCAAAGTATACGCCTAGCAGTGGAAGAGGCCGAGCGTGAAAGCGGTGTCAACATACGATTGGTGAACGTAGGTATAGCCGGTCAGCACATTAAGAGCTTGCAGCATCGTGGCATGCGCACGCGTCGCAATGTGGAAGAGGAAATTTCGAAGGCCGATATTGATGCATTGATTGACGATATGCACAAGCTTGTGATGCTTCCAGGTGAAGAGATCATTCACGCATTGCCACAAGAGTTTACGGTAGACAGCGAAACGGGCATCAAGGATCCGATTGGCATGTGCGGCACCCGATTGGAGGCCAACTTCCACATCATAACCGGACAGATTACCGCTATTCGCAACATCTACAAGTGCGTAACCAAGGCTGGTCTGAATGTAGACGCCCTGACCCTTGAGCCGCTTGGAAGCGCCGCAGCCGTGCTCAGCCAGGAAGAAAAGGAAGCGGGTGTGGTGTTGGTTGATATAGGTGGCGGCACAACCGACGTTGCTATTTTCCAAGATGGCATCATCCGCCATACAGCTGTTATTCCGTTTGGTGGTAACATCATCACTGAAGACATCAAGCAAGGATGCACCATCATGCGCAATCATGCAGAAATGTTGAAGGTGAAATTTGGAAGCGCGTTGGCTACTGAAAACAAGGACAACGAAATCGTTTGTATACCTGGCTTGAAGGGACGTGACCCGAAGGAAATCTCACTGAAGAATCTATCCCAGATTATTCAGGCGCGCATGGACGAAATCATTGAGCACGTGTATTGGGAAATTCGCAACAGCGGTTTCGAGAAGCAACTCATAGGCGGTATCGTTCTTACCGGTGGCGGCTCTCAGCTGAAGCACATGAAGCAGCTAGTAGAATATATCACCGGTATGGATTGCCGCATCGGTTACCCCAATGAGCACGTTGTGAAGGCAAAGAATGAGAACCTACTCATTCCTGCAATGAGCACAGGTGTTGGTCTTGTGATTCACGGTCTCGACAAATTCAATCCGGTTTCGAGTGTTTCAAATGTTGAAGTGCCTGCAGCAGCAAAGGATGCTGCAGATAAGAAGGGTAAAACCACACTCAGCGACAAAGCGCGCGAAACGAAGGAAACGCAAGGTTTTTTAAGTCGCATCAAAGAATTCTTCGATGCGGAGGAAGAATAATAACTAGTAAACTATCGCAGTGGCGGTGCATTTCAATGGTTCATTGTGGTGCATCGCCATTTGTTTTTAATCACGTTCGTAACCAATCATCACTATGTCGACTTTAATTGATTTTGTGCTACACATCGACGAACACCTAATGGCCATGGTGGCCAATTATGGTGTTTACATTTATGCAATCCTGTTTTTGATTGTTTTCGTTGAAACGGGTTTGATCGTTATGCCCTTATTGCCCGGCGACTCCTTGTTGTTTGCGGCAGGGGCTATTGCAGCGGCCAACAACAACGAGGGATTGAACGTTTGGGTAATCATGCCGCTACTCATACTTGCTGCGCTGTGCGGCGACAATGTCAATTACTTCGTAGGTAAGTTTTTCAGTGAGCAGATTAAGAAGCGAGACCGTATCCTGTTTTTCAAGCGAGAGTATATCACGCAAACAGAGGCGTTTTATGAGAAGTACGGTCGGCAGGCCATTATCATGGCGCGCTTTGTTCCCATCGTTCGCACAATAGCGCCGTTTGTTGCTGGCGCAGGCAATATGCCCTATCGCAAGTACATTTCTGTGAGTTTCTTAGGAGCAGTACTTTGGGTGGTAGGCATCACGCTGTTGGGTTATACCTGTGGCGGATTTGATATCGTAAAGAACAATTTCGAGATTGTTGTATTCGGTATCATCGGTATTTCAATACTTCCGATAATTATAGGAGTGTTGAGGGCTAAACTCAAGAAATCGTAAGCGCTGCGTTGGATGCCACAGCAAAAAATCGCTTGTTTGGCTTAGTGGGTTACCCACTGGTGCATTCGTTCTCGAAGGGATATTTCACCCAGCGTTTTGAAGAGTTGCATTTGACCGATTGCCGATACCTCAACTTTTCGATTCCGGATATTTCACAGTTTCCCGAATTAATAGCGGCGCACCCAGATTTGGAAGGGTTGAATGTAACGATTCCTTACAAGGAATCTATCATGCCTTACTTGAACGATTTGGATGAAGTGGCGCGCGCAATAGGTGCTGTTAATTGCATACGTGTGCAGCACGGAAAACTTACCGGTTACAATACCGATGCTTATGGTTTTGAAATGAGCATAAAGCCGTTTCTCGAGAATCATTATGAGCGTGCGCTCATACTTGGAACGGGCGGCGCATCGAAAGCGGTTGCCTACGTGCTCCGCAAGTGGGGCATCCCTTTTCATTTTGTGAGCAGAACGCCGCAAGGAGATCAAGAGATGGGGTATGACGTCCTCAAGGCAGAGGTGATTCATCATTTTCCGTTAATCATCAATACCACGCCGCTGGGCACGTATCCGGATATTGATGCATGCCCTTATTTGCCTTACGAGGGTTTGTCGGACAAGCATTTCCTGTATGATTTGATTTACAATCCGGAAGAAACAACATTCCTACATCTGGGCCGTTTGGCGGGAGCGAAAACCATGAACGGACATGCCATGCTGATCAAGCAGGCAGAGAAGAGTTGGGAAATTTGGAATCGAGTTTAGATACGATTTGATGAGCGTTAAAAAGAGGACATTCATACAAAATGTAATGGTGCTTGCCACGGGCACGGCCGTTTCGCAGCTGATTCCTTTTTTGACGCTACCGCTTCTTCAGAAATACTTCTATGGTCCTGAGGACTTCGCCAAGCTGGCGTCGTTTGTTTTCTTTAGTGAAATGCTGGGAATAGTCAGCACCTTGAAGTTGGAGTATGCTATTGTGGGCAAGCCCTCACTGCGCGATTCGCGCGAGGTCGCCATAACAGGTTTCAGAGTGGTTGTTCTTATGTCGCTACTGTCGCTTGTCATAGCCACGTTTTGTTATTGGTTCGATTGGATACACGGCTTGCATGAACTGGGAGTGAGTATTTTTTTAATGCCCTTTGTGGTGCTTTCGATGGGGTGTGTACAGCTCACATCCTACTGGTTCAATGCTCGCAAAGACTATGAGCGCATTGCACAAGGCAAATTCGTACAGACCGCCACCGGTGAAGGAGTGAAGATGGCTGCTGGTTTTGCAGGACTCAATTTCTCAGGACTTATTGTTGGTAGAACGGGTGGTTATGGGTTGGCGGCATTGATTCAATTTTGGAAGTACAACAAGGAGGCTGCTGTTGTTGAGCGACGGATTTTTTCGAAATTGGAATTGCTCAAGCAGCACAAGTCTTATGTGCTGTATACCACGCCGAGCGTGTTTGTTGGCGCATTCATCAACTTCATGTACATAGAACTGTTTGTGCAGAATTTCGGTGCTGTTAGCGCGGGTATGGTGAGTGTAGCCATGACCTACGTGGGCGCCGGATTGGGCATGGTAGCCGCATCGATCTCTCAAGTTTATTACGGCACAATAGCTTCCATTCACGATCGGAAAACCATGCTTTCGCTCTATGGAAAGTTTTTAGGAAGGCTTACGTTGATGTCGGCCGGCATGACAGCCATGGTGTGGCTTATGCCCGCATCATGGGTGGTAGGAGTGCTTGGCCCGGAGTGGAACGACTTGATTGTGTATTGCCGCGTCATCAGTGTTTGGCTGGG
>JBILIX010000376.1:0-6668 GCA_044368835.1 Flavobacteriales bacterium
CGCAGAGTTCATTCAGGTTATTCGCTTGACAGATGAAGTTGCTCCGGTTTGCGAGAATGCACCTGAATCAATTGAAGTTGAATGCGGTTCTGAAATTCCTGCTTACTCTCCGATTTGGACTGACCAGTGTGATCAGGATCTAGAGTTGACTATGGAAACCTTTAACGAGGTAGCAGGTTGTACTAACGTTGTTACAACCGTGTATACAGCAACCGACGATTGCGATAACACATCATCTGTTACTCGCGTTGTAACCATTGTGGATACTACTGCTCCGGTAGCTTCAAATGCTCCAGAGAATCAGTCTATCGCTTGTGCAGATTTCACAGGTGTTATGGATATCGCAGCACCGACATTCACAGATGTTTGTGATAGCGATGTTACCGTAGACATGACCTCCACCGAGGAAATCAACGGTTGCGATTACGTCTTCACCATCACTTGGACTGCAACCGATAACTGCAGCAACACAACAGTTGTATCAGCTATTATCAGCGTGTTTGACAATGTAGCTCCTGAGTTCACATTCGTGCCTGCGGGTAGCCAGTACAACTGTGGTGAAACAATCGATTACGGAATGGCAGAAGCGCTTGATGCCTGCGGTTTGGCTGTAGTAAGCTACTCTGATGATACAACTTACACTTGCCCTCAGTCATACACGATTGTTCGCACATGGGTTGCTACAGATGATTGCAACAACCAGGCAACGCAGACTACTTCTTACATCGTAATCGATGAAGAAGCTCCGGTATTCACTTTCTTCCCTGTAGATTTGACTATCGAGTGCACGGATGCATTGCCTGATGCTTTCGCATCTGCATCTGACAACTGTGATACAGAAGTAGATGTTACAGTAGTTGAAGCCATCGTATACCAGGACAACTGCTTGGTTACTTATGAGCGCACTTACACTGCAGAAGATAATTGCGGTAACACGACAGTGCAGACTCAAACAATTTACAAGCGCGACACAACTGCGCCTGTATTTGCAGGTGATGCAACTGTTAACTTGTCTTGCGATGAGTACAATGCAGAAAACGTATATGTAACTGCATCGGATAACTGTAATGGCTATGTAATTACTGTTGACTCTGAGATTCCTTCAGGATTGGGTTGTTCAGCTTACTCTGTAACACGCGTTTACAAAGCGGTAGACGCATGCGGAAACACATCATACTTCACGCAGAACATTGTTATTACAGATGTAGAAGCTCCATACGCTACTTCAGATCCCGTTGATGCTTTTATCTATTGCACAGAAACACCAGAGCCGGCAAGCGTTCAGTTCATGGATAATTGTGATGGCAATGTAGAGGTTCAATTAATTGCAGAGGAGACGGGCGACAATTGTTCAACCACGTTCACCTACACATGGGTGGCAACCGACGATTGTGGCAACGTAGCGTTTGTTGATCAGGTGATTGTTAGGAGAGATAACGTAGCTCCAACTTTTGATATGGAAAGCACAGAGGTGATAGTAGAGTGCGGTTCAGAGGACGTAATCCCTGTTCCAACAGCTTCTGATGCGTGTGATTCAGAGGTTGAAGTTTCTATTGTAACTGAGACAACGACCGGGGATTGCCCATCGAACTACACTGAGACAATTGTGTATACTGCGGTTGACAATTGTGATAACACATCGAGTGTAACTATCACTGTAGTTCACGTAGATACTACCTCTCCAGTATGGGTGTCGGAGAACCCACAGTATTTTACGTACCAGTGCGGTCAAGATGTCCCTGTAGTTAATCCTGAAGCGTTTGAAGCTTGCGGTGATGTCAACTACTCGTTCGTTGATAGTGAAGAAGTGACAGAGGATTGTGTGAGCGGTTTTGTTCGCACGTGGATTGCGACAGATGCTTGCAACAACACCAGCACTGAATTTATCCAGTATATTTCATTTGAGGACACTGTTGCTCCAATCATGTTGAACTGTCCGCAGGATGCAACATTGGATTGTGGTGAGGAAGTTCCGACTGCAGATGCAGTGAGCGCATTCGATGCGTGTGATGAATCTGTTGAGGTTGTTATGAGCGAAGAATGCATTGGATGTCCAACCGTTGATGGTGTGACTACCTATGACTTGTATACTCCGGCACGTCCGTCGGGTAATCCATGTGCCTATCCTTTCGACTGGGCTATGGCCTTGTTTGCGGTGCCGAACAACAACTTTAAGTGGTACCAGCTTGATTCATCAACTCCTGCACAAATTGTTTACAACGTTGATGGTAGCGTAAACTTCTCAGGTCGCTTGGTGAATGCAGCGCTTACTACAGGTGGATTTGATTTCAATGTGACCTTTGATCAGGGTGAAAACTGGGCTGATTGGGTTGCGGGACCTGGTCCGCATAGCTTCAAAGCTGATTGCGGTGGTACCGATGCAAACTACCAAGATTGGATGTATTACATTCTTCAGGCAGACGCCGGTGTTGAGTTGACAGGTTGGGGAAGCTTTGCAGGTTCACTATTGAACCTTACACACGCTCCTTCAAACAACTACTTCGGATTTCAGGTTGGTGATGGCGCTAATAACTATAACGCTGATTACGGTGCAGGTGGCTGGTTTAACTACTCAGGTATTATTCAGTATCAGGGTCAGAACATCAGCAGCGGTGCACAAACCGGAACCGGTGACTTTGCATTCCGCATCGACAATTGTCCTGAATACTCGATTGTTCGTGAGTGGACCGCAACAGACTGTTCAGGTAATACTGCATCATGCACTCAGGTTATTACTTTCTTAGGTCAGGATAACAGCGCTATGGTTGTAATAGCTGACGGCAATGAGGAAGGACGTGATAGTGAAATTTCAATAGTGGGTATTCAGCCTAACCCGGCTAACAACCACTCCGTAATTAGCTTCACTAGCACTGGAACAGGTAAGTTGACTCTTGAAGTTCTTGATATGACAGGTCGCGTGGTAGGTAGCCTCTTCAATAATGAAGTTGAAGCCGGTGTTGTTTACACAACCGACTTCGATGCTAACCGCTTGTCGACAGGTATCTACATGGTACGTTTGAGCTCAGGCACTGAATTCGAAATTGAGCGCCTCCAAATTCAGAAGTAATCTGAACGTAATATTCTTTTCAAACGCCCTCCGCTCGCGGGGGGCGTTTGCTTTTTGCGGGCATTGGTTTTCAGATTAATATTAACGCTGTGTGTATTGTATTTCTCGATTTTATTCCATATTTGCTACTGCTTGCACCACCCTATGAACCATTCTAATCCTAGAAGGAAGTATCCCGTCTTTCCTCACTTTCGCTTCCCTGCCATCGGTCATGTAATTTTCCTAATTGGACAATAAGCCATGTACTACTGGAAGCGCCTCCTATGCCTGTTTGTTATCCAATTGGGTTTGACGCATGCATCGTTTGCACAGTTAAGTTGTGTGAATTGCCCCGCACGCGACACCACTTCCTACACGAATGAGTATGCGAATGATAGCCTGTACTTCATTTGCTCGGGAGAGACTGCTGCCCTTCATGTTTCTTGGAGTAGTGGTGTACTGCAAAATGTGCAGTGGTATCGATTCATTTCAACTACCAATACATGGACGCCTGTTTCGGGACAGTTCCAAGTAAGCGAAAGTTTATACAACGCAACTTTAGGTGGTTATCGAGTAGTAGTTACCAATACGGAAGGTGCAGTGACCTTTGAGGATATTTGTTGGATTTCGCGCATTAACTCCCCGCCTATTGTAAATGCGAATACCATACAGCCGGGGTGCAGTGCAGTCCAATTGACGGGTTTGTATTTTGGCGGTAACGTAACAGGGTATTACAATCCACCGCCTGCCAACTTCGATGAACCCTATGTATTCAATGCAAATTCGGAGATTGAAATTTGCCTCAACATCTTGCATCCGATACTCGCGGATTTGAGTGTTGAGTTGGTAACTCCTGCTGCTTGTGGATCTCAAACGATTGTCCTTACGGAAACTCAAACACCGGAAGACGCGGATTCAATTTGTTACAATTCGGATGCGGTTGGATTGTGCTTTTCCAATGGCTCTTCCCTCGTATATAATCTTTGTGAACTATCGAACTTCGATGTGGGAGGTACTTTTGGCGCCTTTGGACCGGATGAACAAACCATCGATTGGTCTGTGCTCGAGGGCTGTGATGTTACACAACCGGGATGGGCGTTGAATGTGCGCGACTGCTTCGGCGGTGCCAACGGATCGTTGGTTTCCGCTACCATGACCATCCAAGACTTTGAAAGTGATTTATTGCCCATTGTGCAGGACTATTTACCTGTGGAAGGCCAAGATTTCAATATACTCGATACAGGTTGTGACTCCAGTCTTTTCACTATCATTCAATTGGAGCGCGTGTATCCGCAAGCTACGTTGCTGAGTCAGGATATTGGAATCGCATGGGAGTCATTTCCTCCCTTTCCATTGCCGAATAATGGAATTGGACTCAATTTGCTGTTGGATCCCGGACCTACTGTGGATACTTACTTTTCGTTCAAGCTTGCGAATATTGAGCTTGGTGAAGCTTGTGGCGCCATTTCATCTGACCTTGAATTGTTCGATTACATCCAGCCTGATTCAAGTGTAATAACGCTAACTGATAGTATTCTGTGTTTGACGGATAGCCCTATTCTGTTGACTTCCAGCATAGCAGAGGGACAATGGATTGGTCCGCTTAATAGCACGGATGAGGGAGTCATATTCGACCCGGAGGCTGTGGGAACAGGGCTTTGGAGCATTGCATTCGATCCTGTATCGAGTTGCATCAATCCAACGGAAGTGTTTGTTTTAGTGGATGCAGCGCCTCAGTTATCGTTGTCGGACGCGGCGGTTTATTGCAGCTTGGATACAGCCATATTGCTTGCCGCCTCTCCGCCGGGTGGCATGTGGACTGGGGCCGGAATTGTCGATTCGCTCATGGGTGTTTTCAATCCCTCAAGTGTCAATTCGGAAACAGTCGTATTGAATTATGCCGTGGGTGGTAATTGTCCTGCGGCAAGTGCGCTGGAACTTACAATCGAAACCTACACGCCATTGCGCATTGTGCAGTCAGACACCGTGCTATGCGAAGTAGGCGCACCGGTGAATTTCGACGCAAATTTGGATCAGCTTTCCTGGGAGGGCCCCGGTATAACCTCAGTCGCTGCAGGTGTTTTCTCACCGGCCGCTGCTGGCTTGGGAACGCATCAACTTATTGCAGTTTACAATCAAGCTTGTAGCGACCGAGATACCGTTTCGGTGTTGGTCGAAGATGCGTCTATTCAATTCACACCAACCGTTCCGGTCTGCGTAAACTCCGATCAAGTAGATCTCGAGGTAGAAGCTACCAGCGGAACATGGTCAGGAGCAGGTCTAGTAGATTCCCTCCAGGGCATTGTCGATCCGCAGCTGTTGGACGCAGGTGTACATTACTTCGTTTATACGCTTGCCAATACCTGTGCGAGCGTTGATAGCATAGCTTTGAACGTGGAGGATTTTCCCAACGTTCAACTGGGATTGCCCGATGGTCTTTGTGTTGACCAAACGGAGTTCGTGTTGTTGGCCAATTATGAGGGGGGGGCTTTTTCGGGTGATGGTGTAGTGTCGGCATTGAATCAATCGTACTTCAACCCTCAAGTTGCAGGAGAAGGAACCGCTGTCGTTCAGTATGATTACAGTGATGTATGCAGCGTAAGTATAATAGACAGCCTGGTTGTTTATCCGTTGCCTGATTTGGTCGTAACGGCTGATACCGCAATATGTCCGGAAGGGGAGGCGCTACTTTCCGTTTCCGGTGCGTCGCAATATGGATGGGCTCCCTCTTCTTCATTACTCACGCCGCAGGCAGCTACGACCATTGCACAGCCGGGTTCGACCACTACGTACGCTGTGGCCGGAGAGTCTATTCATGGATGTTTTTCCACCGAAGAGGTTACAGTTGCGGTGTTCGATGCACCGCTGCTCATCACCAATGGCCCATTGGAAATGTGTCCGGGTGAAACTGAAGTGCTCGAAGTGAGTGGTGTTGCGGAAGCGCAATGGGTGGGCGAGGCTGTCGAAAGTCCTCAGGAGCTTATTACAGAAGTGTCGCCGACTCTGACTACAACGTATTCCGTGAGTGGTGTGGATGAAAATGGTTGTAACGGAGCTACAACAGTGGAGGTTATCGTACATCAGCCTCAGGCTTTCTTCTCTGTTTCCGATACGCTTGGAACACCGCCCATGGAGGTGCAGTTCACCAATTTGTCCAGCGGCGATTATTTTGTTTGGGTTTTTGGCACTGGTGATACACTGATAACTACTGAACTGAACGCCCCTGTGGTATCTGTTTTCGATGGTGAATCGACACATGCGATTTCGTTGACTGCTTATTTGAATGGTTGCCCTTCTTCTTTTTCACTTTCGATTGAAACCTACTACGACTCGGAGTTGCTCGTGGTGCCGAACGTCGTTACGCCAAATGGTGACGGAAAGAATGATACCTGGCGCGTTGAGACACGCAATATGGACGACCTTCAAGTAGATATATTCACCCGATGGGGAACAGCTGTCGATCAGTTGGATGGCATCAATGATAGGTGGGATCCTAAAGATTTTTCCAGTGGTACCTATTACTACAAACTGATAGCAACCGGTCTTGATGGCGAGAGTTATAACCGTGAGGGGTATATCACCGTATTACGCTCAGAAGACTGAATCACTTGCGCCCAACAAT
>JBILIX010000104.1:0-6649 GCA_044368835.1 Flavobacteriales bacterium
TGCTGCTCATTGGCCATCGTCCAGTTACCCCATGCTCTTTTTAACGATTGATCAATCAACGACTGAATGTGTTCGTCGCTGCTTTCATATACTATCGGAATATCGAAATAGTCCAACTCGGTTCCTCTGGTCAGCGTTTGGCAAGGCCAGCAAACGGCGCGATGTTGGTGCGGAAGAAGGCTGATTGAAGATCCCCCCGAAAAGTGAACCACCGAGGCATTCGGTGAAATGTGATGAGCTGCCTCTGCTATGGAAGTGTCCGGAACAGCTAGTAAATAGAGGTCGAAATCGGCCGGCATTTCTTCCCACGAATGGTGGAGTTTCCAGCCTAGCGATGCACTGGAGTTGCGCGATAAATGGGCGTCTATCTGCAGGCCGGCCTTTTGAAAGGCTTGGCTTAAGTGCCAGGCTAAATTTCCATTTCCAATGAGGGCGATGCGCATAACAGGGCGAAGATAGCATGAAGCAATTACCTTTGTCCTATGCAGTCTTCGATACAACTCGATACACCCACGCGCTGGAAAGATTACGAATTGCTCGATTGTGGCGATTTCGAAAAGCTGGAACGCTTTGGTGAATTCATTACCATACGCCCCGAACCACAAGCGGTTTGGCCTAAGCTGCTCACTGAGGGCGAGTGGAAGAGCAAGGCACACGTTCGCTTTGTTCAGAAAACAAGCAACAGCGGTGAATGGCAAAAACTGAAGAAAATGCCGGACCAGTGGCGTATGAAGTATACGCTGAGCAACAATGAGGATATTGTGTTTCGTTTAGGGCTCACTGCATTCAAGCATGTAGGCATTTTCCCTGAGCAGGCTTCCAACTGGGACTACATCGTAGATAGCATTGGGAAAATGAAAACTCCCAAACCACGTGTGCTTAACTTATTTGCCTACACGGGTGGGGCTTCGCTAGCCGCCGCTGCCGCAGGTGCAGAGGTTACACACGTAGACAGCATCAAGCAAGTAGTAAGCTGGAGCAACGAGAATATGCAGCTCAGCGGACTCGAGGAAATCCGTTGGATGGTGGAGGATGCACTCAAGTTTGTGCAGCGCGAAGTGCGACGTGGAAATACGTATAACGGTATCATACTCGACCCGCCGGCATTTGGTCACGGACCAAAAGGGGAGAAGTGGAAGCTGGAAGAAAACATTGCCGAAATGATGCACGGTGTATTACAGATTCTGGATCCGAAGGAACATTTCCTCATACTCAATGCTTACAGCCTCGGGCTGTCGGCGCTTGTCATCGAAAATCTTTTGAAACAACACGCCGGCGATGCCTTGAGCATCGGTGAGCTCTACCTGCAAGCTAAGACAGGCGTGAAGCTGCCGCTGGGTGTTTTTGGACGAGTACATATTACGAATTACGGATGACGGATTAATCCATTCTCCATTCCCCATTCTCCATTCTCCATTCTTAATCATGAAAACCCTCCTATTCTGCGCCATTGCACTTCTTGCCTTAGCATCCTGCAACACCCCGTCCTCCGAAAACCCGCGTTCCGAACGCTCACAAATGATGATAGCCAACATGAAACTTGCTCGTGACCCGCACACTTGGTCGAAGCCCAATGAAGCGCGTGTAAAGCACCTGGAGTGGAATGCAGAAGTGAATTTTGAGACGCATACAATTGCGGCTGTCGCTTTATACACGATTGAAAACTTGACGGGCACGGATACCATCATTTTCGATACGAAGGGATTAACCATTGCTGAGGTATTGGTTGATGACGCTCCGGTAACGTTTGAAGTCGGTTCAGACAAGGAATATATAGGTAGTGCGCTGCGCGTGCCGATCCAAAAGAGCTCGAAGGATGTTATGATTACCTATACCACTTCGCCGGATGCAGAGGCATTGTTGTGGGTTGATGGCGAAAAGCCATTCCTCTTCTCGCAGTCGCAAGCCATTCTTGCACGCACGTGGGTGCCATGCCAGGATAGTCCGGGGGTGCGCATAACCTATAATGCACGCGTGAAAGTGCCGCAAGGTTTGATGGCCTTGATGAGTGCCGAAAATCCTCAGTCGATTTCAGCGGATGGTACGTACAGTTTTAAAATGGATCAACCCATTCCAAGTTATTTGATGGCTTTGGCGGTGGGCGATGTTCAATTCAGGCCCATCGGTGATCGCACAGGTGTATACGCGATTCCTTCACTCATCGACGCTGCGGCGAACGAATTCAGCGACATGCAGGCCATGGTCGATGCGGCTGAGAAACTATACGGTCCCTACGTCTGGGGTCGTTATGATTTGCTGATACTACCTCCTGCATTTCCGTTTGGCGGCATGGAAAATCCGAAACTCACATTCGCAACACCAACCATTATCGCGGGCGATAAGTCGCTCGTTTCGTTGGTGGCTCATGAACTTGCGCATAGTTGGAGTGGCAACCTGGTGACCAATTCCACGTGGGATGATTTCTGGTTGAACGAAGGGTTTACCGTCTACTTTGAACAGCGCATCATGGAGGCCGTATATGGCCGTGAACGCGCAGAGATGTTGGCGCAATTGAGTCGTCAGGATTTGGATGCAACGCTCACCGAAATTTCTGCCTCAGCACATCCGGAAGACACGCGTCTGAAGCTGGCCTTGGAAGGACGCAGCCCCGATGATGGTATGACCGACATTGCCTACAACAAGGGCTATTTCTTTTTGCGTCTCATCGAGGAAACCGCAGGTCGCGACAAGTTCGATGCATTCATCAAAAGCTACTTTGATACACACAAGTTTCAAGTAATGGATACGGAGCGTTTCCTTGAATACCTGCGCGCCAACTTGGTTACGCCTGAAATGGAGAGGCAAATCAACATTCAAGCGTGGGTATATGGTGAAGGTTTGCCTGCTAACGCACCCGTTGTTGAGAGCAATGAGCTTTCACAAGTCGATAAGCTGCGCGAGCAATGGGAAAAGGGAGAAGCGAAAATTGCTGAGCTTCCATGGGAACGTTGGTCGTACCAAGAGCGCTATCGTTTCATCAGTAATTTTTCGGAGGTAGTTACTGCCAAACAAATGCAAACACTCGACGCACATTTCGCGATTTCGGCTACAGGTAATAACGAAGTGTTGTTTGCGTGGCTTGAACAAGCTATTCGTAAAAATTACACTCCTGCCTACGATGAACTCGAGAAGTTCTTGACGAGCGTAGGTCGCAGAAAGTTTGTTGCCCCGCTCTACGAGGCGATGGTTGCAACCAATCAGATTCAGCTTGCGAAATCCATCTATGCTAAAGCCCGACCGGGGTATCACGCAGTGACTGTGGGAACGGTTGATGAGATGATGAGGTGAAGTAGTGAAACGGTGACGTGGTGAAATGGTCCGCCCTTCTCATTCGCACACGTCAACTCAATCAAATATCTGTCATTCGCGGTACTTCGTACTTTGTACTTCGCACTTCGCCCATCGCACTTCTATAGAGAAATGGTGAAATGGTGAAATAGTGAAATGGTGATAATGCCCGCCTTTCCCGTTCGCACACGATACTTCGCGAAATACCTGTCTGTTTCGGTTCTTCGCACTTCGCACATCGCGCTTCTATAGAGAAATGGTGAAATAGTGAAATAGTGAAAAGCAATCTGGTATCGTCCGCAACTAAACAACTTCAGCATTGTACCACATTACTATTTCACTACTTCACCATTTCACCATTTCACCATTTCACCATTTCACCATTTCACTGCTTCACTATCTCACATCAAATCGATCCAACTCCATCACCTTCGCCCATGCCACCGCGAAGTCTTTCACAAACTTTTCCTTCGCATCGTCGCTGGCATATACTTCGGCCAACGCGCGTAACTCTGAGTGTGATCCAAAAATGAGATCGGCGCGTGTTGCAGTATACTTCAGTTGATTCGTTTTGCGGTCGCGTCCTTCGAAGATTTCCTTGCTTGCATCCGTTGCTTTCCACTGCGTGTTCATGTCGAGCAGGTTTACAAAGAAGTCATTGGTGAGCGCATCCTTTTTAGCGCTGAACATTCCGTGCTTCGAATGGTCGAAGTTGGCATCCAGTGACCGCATGCCGCCAACCAAAACGGTCATTTCCGGCGCAGTCAACGTGAGCAATTGTGCTTTGTCGACCAACAATTCTTCCGTTGAAACCGTGTACTTTGTTTTTGTGTAATTGCGGAATCCATCAGCCATTGGTTCCAATACTCCCATTGAGGTGATGTCGGTCTGGGCCTGAGTAGCATCCATGCGTCCCGCTGTAAACGGAACATTAACGGTGTAGCCTGCGTTTTTCGCTGCTTGCTCTACTGCTGCATTTCCTGCGAGAACAATCAAGTCTGCCATTGAGACTTTCTTAGCGCCTGACTTGCTATTGAAGTCGCTCTGAATTTTTTCGAGGGCCTTCAACACTTTAGCAAGTTGTGCGGGGTTGTTTACATCCCAGTTTTTCATCGGCTCCAAACGAATGCGTGCACCATTTGCTCCGCCGCGACGGTCCGAGTTGCGATACGTGGAAGCAGAACCCCAAGCAGTAGAAACCATTTCACCAATGGTCAATCCTGATTTCAAGATTTCGGATTTCAAAGCAGCGATGTCATTGTTGTCGATAACAACGTGATTCAATACTGGAATCGGATCTTGCCAAATCAGTTCTTCTTTTGGAGCCTCTGGTCCCAGATAAGTCGTGCGTGGACCCATGTCGCGGTGCGTAAGCTTGAACCAAGCGCGCGCAAATGCGTCGGCAAATGCATCCGGATTTTCCAAAAAACGACGCGATACTTTTTCGTAGGCAGGATCGAAACGCAAGGCAAGGTCTGTGGTGAGCATAGTTGGCTTATGCTTCTTCTTGGGGTCGAATGCATCGGGGACCAAAGCCTCAGCTCCTTTGGCTACCCATTGGTTGGCACCTGCCGGACTCTTGGTCAATTCCCATTCGTATTTGAACAGGAAGTTGAAGTAGTCGTAGCCCCATTGTGCAGGTGTCGATGTCCAGGTTACTTCCAAACCACTGGTAATAGCATCGGTTCCTTTACCGCTCTTGTAATTGCTCTTCCATCCAAATCCTTGCTCTTCGATATCGGCTGCCTCTGGCTCAGCGCCTACGTTTGAAGCGGGACCTGCTCCGTGTGTTTTTCCAAAGGTGTGTCCGCCTGCAATAAGTGCAACGGTTTCTTCATCATTCATTCCCATGCGACCAAACGTCTCGCGGATGTCTTTCGCTGATGCAACAGGATCCGGATTTCCATTCGGCCCTTCGGGATTTACATAGATGAGTCCCATCTGAACGGCAGCGAGTGGGTTTTCCAATTTTCGACCGTCTGCATAGCGCTCGTCGGCCAACCACTTCTTCTCCGGACCCCAGTAAACGTGGTTTTCCGGCTCCCATACGTCTACGCGTCCACCGCCAAAACCGAATGTGTTGAAGCCCATGGACTCGAGCGCTACGTTACCTGCCAATATCATGAGGTCGGCCCATGAAATTTTGTTTCCGTATTTCTGCTTGATAGGCCAAAGCAAACGGCGGGCTTTGTCGAGGTTAGCATTGTCGGGCCAGCTGTTCTGTGGAGCAAAGCGCTCCATGCCTGAGCGTGTACCTCCGCGTCCATCACCTGTGCGATAAGTACCCGCACTGTGCCAGGCCATGCGCACGAAGAGCGGTCCGTAATTGCCGAAATCAGCCGGCCACCAATCTTGCGACTGTGTCATCACATTTGTTAGGTCTTTTTTGATAGCAGCGTAGTCCAAACTATTGAACGCTGCCTTATAGCTATACGTCGGACCCATGGGATCTGAAAGCGAAGAGTTCTGGCGGAGAATATCAAGATTCAATCGATTAGGCCACCAATCATCGTTGTGGTTGCCTGAGCCGGCAACAGCAGCAGGTGTTGCCAGCGAAGAATGGAAGGGGCATTGCTCGATGTTGCCTGTGTGCGGCTGAGCACTTGCTGTGTGTGCCATGGCAATGGAAATAAGAATGAAGAATTTTTTCATTGTAGAAATGTCTTAGGGCTATATGGCTTAGAACATGACCAAAGCTAGTTTGTTCGATGATATTGATGAAAACTATATTTTTGATATCTATATCGATACAGTCTATGAACATTCAACAACTGGAATATGTCATTGCGCTGGCTGAGACGCGTCATTTTGAAACTGCAGCAGCCCGATGTTTTGTCACCCAATCTACCTTGAGTACCATGATAGCCAAATTGGAAGGTGAGTTTGGCATCACCATATTTGATCGTAAACGAAAGCCATTGGAACTGACCATTGAGGGAGAGGTCTTGTTGGAGCACATGCGCTTAATACGCAAGGATATTGAACAACTTCAGGAGATGGCAAAGGAGCTGAAAGGCGAACTCAAGGGAGAATTGAAAATGGCGGTTATTCCAACCATTGCTCCCTTCTTACTGCCGCTTTTTTTGCAAGCATTCGCGCAGAAGTTTCCGCTGTTGAAGATTCGAGTGCGCGAGTTGACTACAGTCGAAATCATGCGTCAATTGAAATCGCGTGATCTCGATATCGGCATTGTTTCAACACCTCTTCAAGATTCGTCGCTTGATGAGTATCTTCTTTATGATGAGCCCTTCGTTTACTTCGATGCCTCTAAGAAGCAGCCGAAAACTGTGTCGGTGGAGAAACTGGATATGCGCAATATTGTTCTGTTAGAGGAAGGTCATTGCATGCGCGCGCAGGTCGT
>JBILIX010000105.1:0-6578 GCA_044368835.1 Flavobacteriales bacterium
TCTACCCAATAGTCGTGAATGTCGCTGTGCATCGATCCCATGCTCTTGAAGGTTTTGCCTCCGTCGCGGCTCATGTAGCCATAGAGTCCGGCTTTGTAAACGATGTCGGGATTCTTTGGGTCGATGGTGATGCGCGAGAAGTAGAACGGACGAACGACCAAGCCGAAATCGCCGTTGAGGAATTTCCAGTTGGCGCCACCGTCGTCGGAGCGATACAATCCTTTGTCTTTCTCGGCTTCCACCACCGCATAGAGAATGTTGCTGTTGGAAGGAGCCACGGCTACCGCAATGCGACCGAGCTTGCCCGCAGGAAAGCCCGTGTGGATTTTATTCCAGGTCTTACCCCCATCGGTGGTCTTGTACAAGGCACTGCTGAGTCCTCCTGAGTTGAACGAATATGCAGTGCGTCGGAATTCCCAGAAGGCTGCATAGAGCACCTCGGGGTTTGTTGGATCCATGATGAGTTCGGAGCAGCCTGTTGTTTCGTTTACAAACAGAATCTTGTTCCAGGTCTTACCTCCGTCGGTTGTTTTGAATACACCGCGCTCGGCGCTGTTGCTCCAGAGAGCTCCCAAAACTCCTGCATACACCACCTCATTGTTTTTCGGGTGAATCTCGATAGCGCTGATGCGTTCGCTTTTTTCGAGGCCCATTTTCTTCCAGCTCTTACCTGAGTCGGAAGATTTGTAGATACCATCGCCGATGGTCACGCTGTTGCGCGTCCACGTTTCGCCTGTGCCCACCCACAGCGTGTTGTCGGGGTCGGAAGGTGATACTGCGATTGTACCAATCGATTGGCAATACTCGTCGAAGATGGGGTTGAACGTCACCCCGGCATCCTGCGACTTCCACACGCCGCCGCCTGCCGCGCCGATGTAAATGATTTCGGAGTTGGACGGATGTCCTTCGATGTCGCCCACGCGTCCGCTCATAAGAGCCGGACCGATTTGACGTGCTTTCATGTCGCCGAAGTAATCACCTGCTATGAGGGGAGTGTCTTGGGCGGAGAGCGAGGCGCTGAGCGCGAGGGTGAAGAGGGTGAGGGAGGTGAGTTTTTTCATGGGAGGGGTGGTAATGGCGAGTGGCGAATGGCGAGTGGCGAATGACGAATGGCGAGTGGTTACTCGCCATTCGTCATTCGCCACTCGCCACTATTTATTCCGTTGGCATTTTAAACGCTGCATCTCCAACCGTTGGGTTGGCCTCGATTTTCTCAAAAGAAAGAGTTTGTGATTCACCGTCTTTGATACCAATGCTTTGCGAGAAGGCAACGTAAGCACCCGCTACTTCCTGGTAGTCGCTGTATTTTATTTGAGAGAATTTCCCCTTCATTTCACCGCTGGTAACTTCAGCTTCGGTCATGATAACAGCCTTGGAGTCTTTGTCGATGTAATAGTATTCTACATTGGGTACTTCTTTTCCATCTGATAGGGCCGTTTTCTTATCGAGGCGAATCTTGTAGCAGTTAACACCGTCAATCATTTGGTCATCTTCAAGTGATGCTGTGTAACCTAGCTCCTTGCACTGGAAAAGACCCAACGGGAAATCCTTGCATGTGCGCTTGGTGTTCTCTGTTGTTTCGTCGTCGGCCTTTTCTGCTTTCTGCGTCATGAAGTTCGTGCTCCATACGGTTGTGCCGTCGTAAGCCCCTTGTGTTATTTCCATGCCCTGAAAAGAGATCTTGGTGTACATGCGGCCGTCGCGCATGGCAACGATTTCGAGAGGAATTTTCATTCCACCTTGCTCCACAGTGGCGATGTATTTGAGACCATCAATTTTATCCCAAGCAGCTCCGCCCATGGCTTCTTTGCACACGGTGATAATTTCATTGGCTGTTTGGGCTTGGGCGAACACTGTAGCAAGCGCAAGCGCTAGGGTGAAGAGGATTTTTTTCATTGTTTATTGTTTGGGCAAAAGTCGACAACTCTTGCTGCTTGGTATGTTAATTTAATGGAACAAAGGTGGTTCATTTGACCACCTTTGTTTTGTCCATTCTTGCTATTTAGAAGGGGATGTTGATGCCGGCCGACCACGCATACACTTCAGGTGTTGGATTGGCGTCAACTACATGCATTGAAGCGTTTTGCTGGGTGAACTTCATTGTCAAGTCATATTGAGCCCAGATCATGGCGCTGCCAATTCCGACTTGTGCAATGGCACTGACTCGGTAGGGTTCGAGCGCGTAGTCGTTGCGCAGGCGCTCGCGTTGGCGGCGGCCATCTTCCGACCATTTGTAGGTCATGTTGGAACCGATGCGGTATCCAACCACAGCACCCACAGCGATGTGAAAGGCTTTTTCCAGATTGCGCTTGGTGTTGAACTGCAGCACAACCGGCAGTGTCACGTAGTTGGCGTTGAGTGTGTTTTTACGGTAATCGCGAATGGTGTCTTCTATGCCTTGAAGGGTGGGCTCGTCGGTGAGGCGGATGTTCTTGTCAAAGGCATACGACTCGAATTGGAAGCCAAGCCCGGCAGCCAGGCGCAAACGGTCTTTGATGATTTCGGCTTCCTTGCCGAACGGCGTAAATCCAAGCATAGAACAACGGGTGGTGTTCAGCGCCAGATCGGGTCGGTCAGCGAATGCAAGGTTGCCTGATTTGGTGAACAAACCGATGGCTCCGATTTGAAAGCCATCGATGCCGCACCATTCATACTCTTCAGCATGTTCTTTTTTGGGCTCCAATTTTCCGTCAATTTTCAGAGTGTCATTGCTTTCCTCATCGGTGATGACGAGAAAGGTTGTGCTGCCCATTTTGATGTTGACGGTGTCTTTCTTCACGGTGTCAATAGGTTCTGCGGCAATAGCCGTATTGAAATCATTGGCGCGAAAAGCGGTTGTGGTAAGCATAACAATGCCGGTGATCCACAGGTTGATTGAGTATTTCATGTCTTTCGTTTTTTAATGAGTGTTGATGGATAGTGATCCCCATTCGAGTGAGAAGGCTTCCTTTTCGCGGCGCACGGTGGGCAGGGTACCGTCTGCTTCGGCGCGTCGGAGAACTTGGTCGGCCTTCTTCTTCAGCCACTGCGCAGGCGTGAGTGGTTCAGAGGATATTTCTTGGGAATTGGGTTTAATGTGTTGTGCCAAGTAGGTCGTTTCAAGCGGCATTTCTTGAATCTTGAATGGTAGTTCAAGCGGTGCTTCTATCGATGTGCTATCGGTTACTTGGGCGATGTTTTCTGTGTTGTTTTGCGCAGGGTAAATGACGCGATTATCGTCGGTATTCAGAGGTTCCGGAGGCCCGCTGCAGGTTTCGATGATTTGGTTTTTAGACACGAATGCACGAATTGTTTTTTGTGTCTCTATTGCAGCTTTTGATTGAATAGGCGAATCATTAGTAATTGTTGCTGAGGTAGTATCTATTGCCGGTATGGATGATTCCGTCGAAGGCAGTTGTTTCTGTTGCGCTTGTGTTGCCAGCGCAGGAGTATCTGTCGGTTTGTTGCTCCACCACATCAGCCCGATGACCAACGCCACGCTGGCGGCAGCAGCCCAATAGCGCCAGAGTGAGCGCTCCTCGCTGCGATAGAGCGATTGCTTTACATCAGAATCAAGCGTATGGAGGTCGCGGTCGCGGCGCAGGGCTTGGCGTATTTCGGTATCGGTTACCACTTCCTTTTTCAATCCCGACCAGTCCATGGCGGGCACCTCATCGGGCGACAAACGCGGCAAATCGCGGTCGTCGAAATCCCAACTCACGCCCCATTCGGGATGGGCTTCGAGCGCAGCCCATACCAACTCAGCATCGGCAACGGAGAGCCTTCCTTCGAGGGCGTCGAGGAGCAAGGCTTCGATATTTCCGGGACCAATGTTCATGAGGGCCAGTGTTGGGTGATGTATGATTTCAAGGTTTGTCGCGCACGGAAGATGTATACGCGCACTTGGGTGTCGCTTAGTCCTGTGATTTCCGCTATTTGCGTGTAATCATAGTCTTCATAGTCGCGCAAGAGAATCAACTGCTTCTGAACCTCAGGCAACGTATCGACCGCCCGATTGAGTAATTCACGCAGCTCGTCGCTGTGGTCTTGCAATTCCACTCCGCCTTCGACGTGCATCATGGCTTTCTGCTTCGACTTTTGCTTACGCGACCAATCGACAATGCCGTGATAAGCCGCTGTAAAAAGATAGGACTTCGCTTTAGACGCATCGATGGTTTCCACCTTCTCCCACATCTTCGCGAATACCGTTTGCACGATGTCCTGCGCCTGCTCGCGGTCTTTCAATTGCTTGTAAACAAAGGCAAAGACGCGGTTGGCGTATTGGTCGACGGTGGTATTGTATTCCGCTCTTGTCATGCGAGTTGAGAGTATGACGAAGGTAGGGGAGGTTTGTTACAGGGGAGGTGATAGGGGATAGGTTATAGGTGAAAGGGGAGAGGGGATAGGTAATAGGTGAGAGGGGATAGGTAAGAGGTGATAGGTATTAGATGAATGACTTTAGTGAGGGGGTTTCTTGTGGGCGTTTTTTTTGGAGGTTATAATCATCGCTGTTAGCATTTTGAGAAGTTGGGTCGCATCCTCTAAAAGTGCAGCATGCTTTTCCGTGGGCATCTTTCCTGTATCAAATAATAGATTGATCCAATAAATGGACTCATTACATTCCTTTAAGGCAATGGCTAGTTTATGTATGAAGTCTGCTCTGCTTTCGGCATGCCGTGATTCTTGATACAAAGCCGAGATTGCAGTACCGGACCGCACGAGCTGCTTTGTAAGGATAAATTCTCGTTTAGATTCTGCAATAGAGTCGCAAGTCGATACAATCTGAACTGCGAATGCATAGCTCTTTTCCGCAAACGGTGATTTCATGCGCGCAATCTTTCAAAGAAAATTGCCAACACCTTATTCCAGGTTATGCCATTAAATTCTTACATAGAATATTCTCACCTATAACCTATAACCTATAACCTATAACCTATCCCCTCTTACCTAACAAAAACCACGTCGCATCATCCTGCGGAAACGCGGGGTCGCGTTTGTAGCAGAAGCCGTAGTCGATGAGCTTGAGGTCGGGATATTTTTCGAGCATCTCGCCGGCGAAGTCGCGCTTGAAGAGGCGGTCGTTGTGGCCGCGGTAGGGGATGGTGACGGGCGACGGATTATAATATTCGCAAATGAGAATGTACTTGCTGCTGGCGGAGTAAAGTTTCTCATAGACTGCTTGCAGCATGTCGGGGTTGATGTGAATGAGCACACCTTTGATGAGCGCTACATCCACCTGATGAGTAGGGGTGAAGTCGAAGATGGACCCTTCGAAGACATTGTTTTCGCCCATCCAAGACTTGAGTTCTGCAGCTGCGGTTGGGTTGATTTCGATGGCCTTTGTTTCAACGGCGGGAAAGAGCATTTTGATGGCGCGCAGGTTCATGCCGATGTTGGCACCGAACTCAATGATGGATGCCGGGCGACCGATGTGTTGCATCGCCTTCGAGAATAAATTGAGGTTCGAAGCTAGGTATTCCGCGCTTTTGTTTCTCTCGATATAATCAACGCCGAAATTTCCGGCCCAAAATTGTTCTTGTTCGGTTTTGTAGCTCATTGCTTGTTGTGTATTGGATTTAAATCATCCGCTATGGGATGCAAGTATACTGCTGATGCTACTTTATTTGCTCGATTTGCGGTAAGCATCGTGCAGGCCTTCGCCGCGCATGATCTGATCGTGGTATTTCTCGATGCGTGCCGAGCGCGTTTTGGATTGTTTTGGTTCCGCAAAGTGCAACAGGTAACCGCGTTGACGCCCCGGTGTGAGCGCGTAAAAGGCTTTCTCAAACGCAGGTGATTCGCGGAAGTATTGCTCGAGCTCTTCGGGTACAGAGAATTCGCTGACGGCCTTGAATGCTACCTTTTTTCCTTCCTGCTCTAGTTGGATAGCCTCGTGCACGAAAGCGTTAATCTGCTTTTGAAGCTTGGTGATGCTTTTGGTTTCGGTGAAACGGAGTTGTCGCGAGGCTTGCGTGTTTTCGCCGGCTGCGATAAGAAGGGCTTTCGGGTCGGTGAGCAACGAGCCTTTGAAAAATCCGATGGAGCAGAACTCCTTGAGGGCTCCCATCATCACCACGTTTTTTCCGTTGAAGGTGTAGCACGGGTTGCCCCATTTTCTGTCTTCGGTTAGTCCGGCATCGAGCAGGATGTCGCGAAGCACCTGCATTTCTTCCTGCCATTGGTGCACGCGGCATTGGGGTGTTTCGAACAATGCACATCGTCCGCAGCCCCGAGCGAAGTAGTCGTCGACGTGAGGGTTGTAACGTTGCTTCATGTGCGATGTGATGGGGCAGTTTAGGAAGTAGGGTGGACGTCTGTCTTTATTTCAAAGGCTCAATTAAGTCCCACAAATTTCCGAAGAGATCACGAAACACGGCAACTTTTCCATGTGGTTCTACCGATGCTTCTTGCACTATTTCTATTTGATGCTCTAGCAATCGTTGGTAATCGCGATCGAAATTGTCGGTGTGTAGAAAAAGAAATACGCGCCCACCGGTTTGGTTGCCAATGTGCAGCTTTTGTTCTTCGGTAGATGCTTGGGCAAGCAGCAGCGAACAGGCACTGCCGGGCGGTGTAACGAGTACCCAACGTTTTGTTTC
>JBILIX010000106.1:0-6571 GCA_044368835.1 Flavobacteriales bacterium
TGTGTAAATCATGGAAAGGTTGGGTGTTAGGCAATTACGAAGCAGTAATTCCTTGGCCGGTTCACCACAAGTTTGCGGTTATACCAACGCTGAAAACTCCGCTTTACGTGAAGTGGATAGACGGCGAGGAATCACACATACGTGAGACTATTTCACGTTTTCGCGGCATCAAGAAATTGCACGTGCTGTTCGAAGGCAATCGCTCGACAGTAAAGCAGGTTCAAATTCTGCAACTTTCCCCGCAATGGGAGCCTTCACAGGAACTCGCTAAAAACCTGCGCAAGGCAGAGAAGAGTCAGCCAAAGTGGGTGCAGCGCGTTGCGTGGGCCGATTATCAGGCGTATATGCAACGCTTTCATCCCTACCCGTGGCCCAACATTCAGCAACAAACCATGCAGCGATTGTTTGAAGCAGCCTCTGCACTAGGACGCGGCGCTATTTGCGGTGTTCGTATAAATAACGAATGGGCCGCCATGCAGTTGTATATACACCATCGAGGTCGTTTATACCTGATTCAAAATGTGGTCAACTCGCAACTGCGATCGAACGAACCGATGCCTTGGCTGCTCCATCAGTTATTCCTTCATTGCCGTTCCATCGAGTCGGAAACGCGTGTCAACTTTATGGGCTCTTCCAATCCGGGGGTTGCCCGCTTCAATGAGAAGTTTGGGACTTCCAATAAAACTTATTTCGAAGTATAATGTTGATTAGTAGCGATGAATTAAATGCCATTATTAGAAATCCAAAAACACTCAACGACTGCTAGCTTTCTTATCACTTTCCATTGCTAATCACCCCGCTATAACAAGACTGATATCCATAAAAATGACTGATACTGCTGAATGCTTCAACACCATCGTTCATACCCGACGTGCGGTGCGAAAATTCGATCCCACGGATTATGATCCGCAAGCGGTCACTCGCAGTTTGGAACGCGCTCACCTGGCACCAAGCAGCAGCAACATGCAGCTTTGGGAGTTTTACAGAGTTAGCTCTCCTGATAAGATGAAACTGCTTTCCCGATTTTGTATGGGACAGAACACAACAGAGACTGCACGTGAAATGATAGTCGTGGTAGCGCGTCCCGATTTGTGGCGTCGCAGGGCGCAGAGTAATTATAATTTCGTGAAGGAGAACCTCGGAGATCGACCTGCTTTCAAGGGCAGAAGCGCTCTGAGCTATTATGGAAAACTAATGCCGATGCTCTACAACAACGACATGTTCGGTATTCGAGGCGCCATAAAGAGAATCGTTGCATGGTTCATCGGTTTGCGACGTCCCATGGTGCGCCAGGTTTCAGGAAACGACATGCGAATAGTCGCTCACAAGAGCGCGGCACTGGCCGCGCAGACATTCATGCTTTCCATGGTTGCAGAAGGTCATGACACCTGTCCGGTGGAGGGTTTTGATAGTAAGCGCGTGAAGCGATTGCTGAATCTTCCTCGCAGAGCTGAAATCAACATGGTAATCACATGCGGAAAACGCATTCCGGAAGGTATTTATGGGCCTCGCTTCCGTATTCCGCTTGAGGAGGTCGTCTTCGAGGTTTAATGGAATCAGTTTAAATACCAACGTTTCCTCTGTGTGTTAAGGCATGTGGGTTATATTCGTTTTAACCAAATGCCATTCTCCGATTTTTCGGCGAGTAGTTAAACAAATCACCCGTTATGAAATTGGCCACCACGCCATCGCTATTCGACCATGCCCATGTGCGTATGGATCTGCTGCGCGAGCGGGCTTTTAACTTGAGGTGGGCTTCGGTTGAAGAAGGCGTTATACCGCTTACAGCTGCAGACCCCGACTTCCCATGTGCTCCCGAAATTGCTGAGGCCATTGCACGCTATGCCTCCGATCGCTATTTGTCGTATGCCCCGGCCGAGGGTCTTCTCTTTTTTCGCGAAGCCATGGCAGCTTACTACGCTAGCCATAAATCGGTCGATGTCGATGCAACTGGCGTCATTGCCGTGGATAGCGCTGCCTTCGGCATTATGGCCGTCTGCCGTGCCTTTTTGAAACCAAGCGATGAAGCAATTGTATTCAATCCGGTAGATTTCCTTTTCAAGCATTGCGTGGAATCGTGCGGCGGCAAGCCTATCCTTTGGGATATGCCGTTGATGCCGGCCGATGCCCCCGACTATGATCAATTGGAATCGATGATATCGCCGAGCACTCGATTGTTGTGCTTGTGCAATCCGCTTAATCCAACCGGCAAAGTGTTTACACGTGCAGAACTAAAGCGTATTGCCGATATCGCAGACAAACACAACCTCATCATTCTCTCGGATGAAATTTGGAGCGACATAGTTTTCGAGCCTTATCAATATGTAAGCATGGCTGCAATACCGGAAGCAGCCATGAGAACGGTAATTGTTACCGGGTTCAGCAAATCGTATGGGCTCGCGGGTTTGAGGGCAGGTGCTGTGCTTTGCCCCAATGCACAGCTGGTTGAGCGCGTGTTGGTAGCCTCCGATCAGCGTAGTACGGTTCACGGATGCAATGTGATTGCGCAAGTGGCAGCAACTGCGGCATTGACGAGCGCACAGCCGTGGCTGCGTTCTTTTTTGAATCATCTGCATGAAATGCGTGCACTTACGGTTCAATCGCTCAATGCGCTTCCCGGGGTGCGTTGCGAACTACCACAAGGATGTTACGTGGCGTTTGCCAATATCCGCGACACGAACATGAACCCGGAGCAACTGTGCGAGAAGTGGCTGAATGAGGCAAGGGTTTCTGTGGTTCCCGGATTACCCCGTTGGTTTGGAAGTCGCGCGGATGGACACATTCGAATAAGTTTTGCAACATCACGCGAAATTCTTGAGCAAGCTTTTGAACGAATTAATACCTGTATGATATGAAGAGCAAGACAGTAATCATTGGTGGCGGTGTGGCCGGCTTGTCGCTGGCAATCGCACTTAGAAAGGAGGGGCGTGAGGTCGTGGTGTGCGAACGTGAAGAGCGCTCCCACAGCAATGGTCATGCGTTCTTGATTCATCCGGACGCCATGCGCGTGCTGGAAGGTATTGTGGAGACAGACCCTTACCACCTCATGCCGGGTAGAAAAATTGATCAACTATTCTTGAAAAACTCCGACGATCAGTTATTGGATGAGGTTCCGCTGGACGGCTGGATATGCATGAAACGTTGCGAGGCAATGGCGGCTTTGGCGAATCAACTACCGGATGGTGTAATTCAATATGGGTGTCAGTTCTCTCACTTTGTTATTCACGATGACCGCGTAGTTGCTGCTGCGTTCAGGAATGGCGAGGTAGTGAAGGGCGATGTTTTTATTGGTGCCGATGGATCGAGGTCGGCAGTGCGAACGGCTTTGTTTGGCCCTACCAATTACACTCCGGTACTGGTAAAGGAAATCCTAGGTACCATCAACAACAAATCACTCTTCGACAGACATGCCAATCATTTTACAAAATACCTGAGCACGAATAAAGGTCTCGCAATTGGTTTTATACCTTGTAATGATAACGAACTGATCTGGTTTCTTCAGTTCGATGTTACATTGCTCAAGGGCGAGCTTAATTCGACTGAGGAGATTGCGAATTTCTGCAAGTCAATTTTATCAGAATTCCCCGAGGAGGTTCAAGAGATAATGGATTGCAAATCGGTAGTTGCGAATTATGTTTGGAATACAACCGACTTCGATTTGCTTCCGACGTTTCACAGTCGAAATGTGCTATTGATTGGCGACGCAGCACATGTAGCATTGCCATTCACCAGCGCTGGAGTTACGAATGCGTTGCTTGATGTGGATTGCCTGATGTCTTTGTGGAAGCAGGGGGAGGACTTGCAACATGTCTTCAATGCGTTTTATCAGCTGCGCGCATCGCATGTTGAGGGCCATGTTGAAATGGGTCGCCAAATACGTGCTAGCTTTTTGAAAGGTGCCGCGGTGGAGGTTAAGTTGCCGCTCATTCGAGATTTGGAGGCAATGACTCAATAATCGCTGAAGTCTGCTTGAACGCAGGCATGCACGCCTTCTTGCCAGGTGTGCAGCGAAATGCCGGTATTCTGTTCCCACTTTGTTGTAGATAGCTTCGAATAGCTCGGACGTTTTGCTTTCGTCGGAAAACGATTGCTGTCAACAGGGTCAACGCTTGCTTCAATGCGATGAGACAATATTATTTCCTTTGCGAAATCGAACCAGCTTGCCTCACCTAGTTGCGTGTAATGATATACGCCATAGGGAATGGGAGCGTGTTCTATCAATTTCTTGCGAATGAGATGAAGTATGTCTTCGGCAAGAAATCGAGCATACGTTGGAGAAGCTATTTGATCATTCACCACCGTCAATGCTCCGCGCTCTCGGCCCAAGCGCACCATGGTTTTGAAAAAATTATGCCCGTAGGTGCTGTATAGCCAAGAGGTGCGAAGAATGAAATATCGATCGGTTACGGCGTCTATTGTACGCTCACCCTGAAGTTTACTTGCACCATAAATATTCAGCGGATGCACCGTGTCTTCTTCCGTATAAGGAGCGCGCTGCGAGCCATCAAACACATAATCGGTTGAAATATGAATGGGCAGTACACCATGCTTTTTACAGGTTGCTGCCAAATAACCAGGGCCGAGAGCATTTGCCGCAAGCGCGCTTTCTGCATCCTCTTCAGCTTTCTCCACATTGGTATATGCAGCGGCGTTGATAACGGCATCTAGATGAAGCATTGAGATTCTCTCTTCATTCATCGATTCGATGGCAATGTCCCATTCGGCCTTCGAGAAAAATAGAAACTCCATGTCCGGCTGTCGTTCCGCCAGAAAGCGTAATTCACTCCCCAGCTGACCGTTGGACCCGGTAACGGCTATGCGCAACTTTCCGCTTTTCATAGAGCGAATGTAGTGTGAGTGATTGTAGGTTGTTATGTTTGAATAGCCCTATCTTTGTTTTACTGGCATAGTCCTTGGCAACGCCGGGAAAATCCTCACTATGAAAAAGCTCATTTATTCCGTCGTCCTATGCGCTGTTCTTCTGGCGCCGATGATGAAAACCCAAGCGCAAAGACGTTCCCCTAATTTGAATTTCGGCATTCAGGTGGTTCAGCCACGAGGCGATTTTGCCGGAGAATACAAAGGCTTTCCAGTAGGTGTTGGTGGCACATTCAGTATGCCTGTTATGCGCACACCTGTTGAATGGGGTTTCGGTTATGCATGGAATAGCATGGGTTCGAATGACAAAGACATAGTAGCATTGGTTAACCAAGACTCTGTGCTTGGTAATACATATTCCAATGGAAACCTGTCTTTACGCAGCAATAGCAATCGCTTTATGTTGCATGCTCGGGTGCGCCCATTTAATGGAAAAATACAACCCTATGGCGATGTGTTTTCAGGATTGGAAACGTTCAAGACAACCACTACAATCACGATTGATAACAGCGGGTATAGCTCAGAATTATCTACTGATCGGAATCATCTTGATATGACGTTTTTTTACGGATGGGCGCTGGGTTTGCGCGTGCGTTTAGCTCCTTCCATATACGCAGAGGCGCGATACGAAAATGTCATCGGAGGTGAAGTGAAATACGTAGACAATGAAACCGTAGAAATCGCAAGCGATAACTCTATTACCTTTAATCTAAAGGAGTCAAACACCAATCGATCAGTCTATCAATTGGGTGTAGCATTCGGATTTTAAAGACAACTAAGGGCATATTACTTCACAAAAGGTCGGCACCTTGAAATTGTTGAGGTGCCGACCTTTTGGGAATTCTCCTAACAAAACTCCTCGAAGGCAGTTTTCAAATGCTCGGCAATCATGTCTGCCGTGCGACCTTCGATGTGGTGGCGCTCAATCATGTGCATCAGCTTACCATCCTTAAACAGCGCTATGCTGGGCGATGATGGTGGGTAGGGCAACATGTATTTACGAGCACGATCTACAGCATCACGATCTACACCCGCAAAGGTTGTGGCGAGTTTGGTTGGCAATTTTGCAGCCGATTGAACAGCTTTGCGAACGCCCGGACGCATGCTTCCTGCAGCACATCCGCATACAGAGTTGAGCACTACCAAAACGGTTCCTGCACTGTTCACGGCAGCATCAACCGCTTCTGGCGTCATCATTTCTTCAAAGCCCACTTGGTCGAGTTCTTGACGCATGGGGGCAACTAATTCCGGTGGATACATTCTTCTATTATTTTGTTTTGTAAAAATGCGTGTATTCTGTCTTCAAAATGGAAGCTCTCCTGTTAATCATTCAAAACCTTGTCTATTGTATTTCGAATTTCTTCTCCGCTTGAAGGACGAGGTGCATCAACGCTGACGATTTTGCCTTCTTCATCGATGAGTACGAAGCGCGGAATGGAGTTTACTGCATAGAGGTAGCTCATGGTTTTTTCCATTTCCTGACTTTGATGCAGTTGAAGACCGCTCATGGATTCTTTTGCTATGAACGATTTCCAAGCGGTTACATCCTTGTCGGTACTTACGCTTATGAACTGCACATTCTTACCGTGATACGCTTCTTCGAGCGTTTTCAAATACGGAATTTCCCTTTTGCATGGCCCACACCAGGTTGCCCAAGTGTCGATGTACAGCACCTTTCCGCGATAATCACTTA
>JBILIX010000107.1:0-6552 GCA_044368835.1 Flavobacteriales bacterium
CGTGAAATCGGGATTGCAAGCGGGTGATGTAGTACTTAAAATCAATGGTAAATCGGTCGAAGGAAAAAGGCACGATGAGGTGACCGATCAACTCACCGGACAACCGGGCAGTGAGGTGGAACTCACCATTCAACGCCCGGGTGAGGCCCAACCGCGCGCCATCAAAATCACACGCGAGGAAATTAAAATCAAGGACGTTCCTTACTTCGCCATGCTGGCCGATTCATCGACCGGTTATATTCAACTTGCAGGCTTCACGCAGTCGGCCGGTAGTGAAGTGAAAGCAGCGTTCCTTGCATTGAAAAAAAGGAACATGAATAAGCTTATCCTCGATTTAAGAGGAAACGGCGGGGGATTATTGCGCGAGGCCATAACCATTGTAAATCTGTTTGTACCCAAAGGCACGGAGATCGTGAAAACAAAAGGTAAGATAGAAGAATGGAATAAGACGTATACAGCCATGAATGACCCTGTCGATACGCAGATTCCGATTGCAGTGTTGGTAGATGAAGGTTCTGCATCTGCTTCCGAAATCGTAAGCGGAAGTTTGCAAGATCTGGACCGCGCTGTGGTGGTTGGTACCGAATCGTATGGAAAGGGGTTGGTGCAACAAACCAAAGACCTTGCATACAACACCAAAATAAAACTCACCGTTGCCAAGTACTACACACCCAGCGGCCGTTGCATTCAGCGATTGGATTATTCGCACCGCGATGAAAGCACCGGTGAAGTAGAGGCCAAGGCGGATTCACTCATTCGCAGTTTTAAGACGAAGGGCGGACGTCCTGTTTCGGATGGTCGTGGCATTAGCCCTGATGTGGAAGTGCAGGAAGATGAGGCATCACACATTGTGCGTGCATTGCTCGAAAATTGGGTCATCTTTCATTGGGCAACCGAATACCATCGCTCACATGCAACAATCGATTCGGCTGATGCGTTTCGCTTAACCGAGGCGGAGTATAATCAGTTTATTGAGTTTGCGAACGGAAGAGATTTTCATTACGACACAGATACGGAGAAGGTATTTGAAAAGCTAAAGAGGACAGCGAAAGAAGAAAAATACTTTGAAGGTTCGGAAAAACAGTTTGAGGAACTTTTTTCGAAAATCGAACCCAAGAAGGAAAGTGATTTGCTCAAGTTTAAACCGCAGATCAAGGAGTTTTTGGAAAACGAAATTGTGGGTCGCTACTACTATCAAACAGGACGATCCAAAAATGCACTGCGTGAAGATCCGTACATCGTAAAATCAACGGTAGTGTTTGCATCTAATTATAATCAACTGCTCGCACCGGTGGATATAAAGAAATGACCCTTTTTCTACCGTGCCGCTCAATGCATAGCGGCGGCGGTCAGTTGTAATGAGTATCACTACTTGGAATAATCTGCTTAGTTATCTGCAACTCCTCGGATTTGCAATCATCGCTGTTGCTTTACCGTTCAGCAATTTCTTCATGTCGTTTGGTATGTTCTGGCTTGGCGGCGCGGTAGCTCTGCAGCTGGCAACCGATGCAGTTCGAAAAGTCTCGATTAAAGTTCGCTGGAAACAGTTTACATCGAACTCCACTGCGGTGGCTCTTTCATTACTCTTTCTTCTTTCGCTCATTGGTTTGTTGTGGACAACCAACACTCAATATGCGCTTTGGGATATCCGTATGAAGCTCCCATTGTTGGTGCTTCCGCTAATCATTTCGTTGGCCAATCCGCTCACGCAAGGGCAATTTCGAGCCTTGATAGGACTCTTCATCATTGCTGTGTTAGTGGCTGTTATGTGGTGTTTGCAGGTGTATTGGATCGGTTCACCTGAAATAGATCGCGACGTAAGGAAAATATCAGTATTCATTTCACATGTTCGCTTTTCACTGTTAATCGCTCTTGCCTTGGCTCTGTTGGTGCGCTTTGCACATCAAGTTGCACAGGGAAGAATACTCATCGTGCTCTGCGTCGTTCCGTCCCTCTATTTCATCTACATCATCGGAAGCATCACAGGTTTTGTTGCCATTGCTGCATTACTGTTGTGGGCGCTGATGAGTTACGTGCTTCAACTGAAATCATCGCGCATGCGGGTTGGAGGCTTCGCTACCTTGCTTGTTTTTGGAGCAATGCTTATGGGTACTCTCTATGGCAGTTACTCGCGCTATTTCGATGTCGGTAATCAGAATTTGAATGCGTTGGAAAGTCACACGCCGCGAGGTGAAGCCTATGATCATCGATTGGACTTTCCGCTCATTGAAAACGGAAATTATGTGATGACCTACGTTGCGAAGAACGAGCTATACGAAGCTTGGAACAGTCGGAGTGATTTACATCCGGACAGCCTCGATGGCAGGGGACATCTGCTCAGCGGAACGCTCATTCGGTACCTCGCATCGAAAGGGTTGAGAAAGGATGCAGATGGAGTGGTGGCACTCACCTCGGAAGATATTCGAGCCATCGAATCGGGTATTCCCAACTGCATCGAACCACAACAACTCGGATTGCAACGAAGACTGAATCGGATTTTCTTCGAATGGTCAAACTACCGTGCGGGCGGCGACCCGAATGGACACAGCGTCATGCAACGATTGGAATTCTGGAAGACGGGTTGGTGGATTGCTTCGAACAATGTTTGGACAGGTGTTGGCACCGGCGATGTGAAGGATGCTTTCAAAGATGCCTACACGATTAATAATTCTCCGCTGGATGAGGCGTACCGCTTGAGGGCGCACAACCAGTACCTGACCATGTGGATTGCCTTTGGGCTGTTTGGTTTCTGCGCATTCTTGATGGTCACTTTTCTTCCGCTTCTGAACGGTGGCATGCGCAATCCACTCGCAGTGATAATTGTATTACTTGTCGCCCTGTCGTTTTTGACAGAAGACACCCTGGAATCACAAGCGGGGGTAATGTTTATGGCTTTCTTCTACGTGCTCTTTACTGCAAAACGCGCACTATCACTTGAAGAACTTCGTCGGCCGAAATCGAAAGTGAAGCCCCTTTCTTAGGATGTGATGGCGCACAGATAACATGTGCATTTTTTCCAACCGGACGCCATCGCCCCGGGTGAATCGGACGCTTGGGCGAGTACAATCCAATCGCATTTTTACCCAGCGCTGAGGCAATATGCAATGGTCCTGTGCTAGCTGCCACAAGAGCATCACAGCGATCTATGAATGCAATGAGACTCGGCAAGTCGAATTTGCCCGTTGTGTCGTACACATGTTCTCCTTGAATGCCGCCTTGCTCGCGAAGCCGCTCTCCTTCTTCTGTTGTTCCGGTAATGAAAATAGCGTACTTGTCTGCGGGTAATTTCGCTGCTAAGTCGCGATAGTTCGCCATAGGCCAATCGACTGCGCTGCCTTTCGACAAAGGGTGAAGTACGATCCGTTTTCTTCCAAGTGCATGGGAAAGTTGATTTTCAACATCAACTGCAGCATGTGAAATCGGATGAAAACCGTAATAGCGAGGTACTTCATCAATCTCAACCGTGTCGGGTATACCAAGTGGTTTAAGCAGTTTGAAATTGAGTTGCGACTCATGCAAATCTGAATTTTTGCGCGAGAAAAAAACCAATTTGTTGCATTTCGTAAGCGCATGCAAACGATGACCACTTGCGATGCGCATCGGTATACCTGCGCGTTTGGCAACCCATAAAATTTCTTTTCTCGGAAACACATGAATAATGCAGTCGGCATCCAAGTCTGAAAGTGCATGAACCTGTTCTGCGGGGCTTTCGTTCTTTAGACTATCCCAGTCAACAAACTCATCGACGTGCGCGCATGCTTCCGCTATTGCCCGCGTGTAGGAGCGCCCCAGAAAAATGAGTGTGCACGTCGGAAAATGTTTTTTGATAAAACCGCACATGGGCAATGTGAGCATTACATCGCCAATGCTGTCGGTACGCGAAATGATGATGCGCTTCAAGGTGTTCATGCGTTGCGGTAAAGTGTTTTCAGTTTCGTGTACTTGCGCCAGGTGGCATAGGCCGACATGCGCGAAATGGTCCAACCTGCAGAGCCATCGAGCACGCCGAGTTTGATGATGTAGCTCTTGATGAACTGAGCAAATACTTTTGCAATCAACATCGGCCAAGTAATGTTTTTCTTTCGTGCAAACAATTCACGCGCTGCAATATCGCCGAAATACTCAATTTGTTTTCGATGATCATCGAGTGTGTAATACGAATAATGCAGTATGTCGCCTTCGAGGTGCGCGGGCTTCGCACCGTTCAACAGGTCGAGTCGATCATGTGGATTCACTCCTGTCCAGCTTCCCTTTCCGTTGCGAATGAGCCGAACTTTCGTGTCGGGATACCAACCGCAATATCGAACCCAATGACCGCAGTAATTCGTAAGTCGGTTCATGGAATAGCCTGCAGCATCGCCCGATTGTTTAATAGCTACAATCGATGCACGTAGAGTTTCGTCCAATGCTTCATCAGCATCGAGCGAAAGTATCCATTCGTGTTGTGCATGCGACAGGGCAATGTTTTTCTGTTGGATGTGTCCTTCGAATGGGTGTTGAATAAACCGCGCACCTGCGGCTTCTGCTATACGCTGTGTGCCATCTTGCGAGAAAGAATCTACAACGATTATTTCATCAGCAACCTCTCTGAGCGAATCGATACAACGCTTCAGGTTGCGCTCTTCGTTGAAGGTGATGATAACAGCGGAAAGTTTCATGAGCGAAAAGGATTGCCCACGCACTGGGGTTAGAGTACTTGAAGATTAATGCCCAAGGCGAGAAGTATCAGCAGCAAGCCGCCAAGAATGATGCGGTACCAACCGAATACCCGAAAACCATGTTTGGTGAGATAGGTCACAAAAAAGCGAATGGCAAGCATGGCAACCACAAAAGCCACAGCATTGCCAATAAGTAGAAGCATCAGATTGGGGCCTTGAAAAATGTCGGGATGCTCGCTGAATCCTTTGTAGAGCTTCAGAGCCGACGCACCGAACATGGTAGGCACGGCAAGGAAAAACGAAAATTCTGCTGCTTGCTTGCGGGTAAGCCCCTGTGTCATTCCACCAATAATGGTAGCTGCTGAACGCGATACACCGGGAATCATACTCACGCATTGGGCAAGACCAATCACAAATGCTTTTGGAAACGTTACAACGACTTCTTTGGAAGGATTGAGCACTTTGTCAATGAAAACCAACACAACACCCCCGAGTAGCAAACTGATGGCTACTGTTGTTGGGCTTTCCAGCAAAGAGTCAATCAGGTCATTCAAAAGAACTCCCAAAATAGCCGAAGGAAGAAAAGCTGCGAAAAGCTTGAAATAGAAATCGAGGCTTTGAAAGAAACGGGTCCAATACAACAATACAACGCTGAGAATAGCACCGAATTGAATGTTCACAATGAATGCCTTTACGAATGGATCGTCGCCCACACCCAACAAGTGTTGGGTGATGATCATATGCCCGGTGCTGCTTACCGGTAGAAATTCGGTAATGCCCTCAATAATGGCAATAATGATGGCTTGAATAATCGACACAGGCCGTGATTATGCTTCTGTGTTTGTTTTTGGCTTGTGCATGATGGCGTAACCAATAAAGGCATAGCCAAACAACACAACGATGGGCGCTAGCGTAATGCGTCGAAACGAAAAAATCGACGGGTCGAATACGTTAGGATCTTCACTTCCTCCGCCTATCATAAGCGCATAACCCAACAAAATAATGCCTACGCCAATAAGCAAGAGTTGGTAGTTTTTCTTCTGAAACGGGAATTTCAACTTTGAAGGTGCCTTCGTGGTTTTTGCCATGATTTGTTCAATTGAGTGCGCAAGTTAAGCAAAACTGCAGTTTTATGTCGTGCATCGGTCGACTGCTTATTTTCGCCGCGCTATGAAAAAAAACCTCCTTTTCGCCTTTCTCTGTTCTTTGCATTTTATGGCCAGTGGCCAGCAAGACTCAACTGCTGCATTCAATGAAGTAGTCATAGAGGAAAAACGTTTGTCGCAGGTGCCGTTTGAATTGGCTCCTCGTAACATCCAAATTATACGACGAGAGGAAATAATGAGTATGCCCGCACAAAGCATTGCGGAGGTGCTCACATGGGTTGCCGGTGTCGATCTGCGACAGCGCGGCCCGCTCGGAGCGCAAGCCGACCTCAGCATATTGGGTAGCACCTTCGAGCAAGTGCTTGTGCTGATTGATGGAGTGCCAATGCGCGACGCGCAAACCGGACACCTTATGATGAACTTGCCCATCGATCTTCAACAAATCGAACGCATCGAAATCATCAAAGGAACAGCAGCGCGCATATACGGCGCCAATGCATTGGCTGGCGCTATCAACTTCGTGACCCGCGAGCCGGCATCTGATACAGTCGTTGCGCAACTTTGGACGGGCGTAAACACACCCTTGAAGGGCGATACAGTGAGGCAATATTTGCAGGCGGGCGCGCGCTTCAGCGCAGGCTGGAAGAACGATGACGCTTCTCAACGCCATCAATTCGACGCCTCTTATTTCGATTCGGAGGGCTATCGATACAACTCTTCCAATGCCCAGCAACGCATAGGTTATCGTGGTTCTATGGTATTGGGAAAGCGTAAGTCACAATTGAATT
>JBILIX010000108.1:0-6543 GCA_044368835.1 Flavobacteriales bacterium
ATCCATTTACCTTCAACAGAGTATGTGCTTTGCGCTTGTACCTGCATTCCAAAAGACACAAGTAGTACCAACAGGATTTGTTTCATCATGTTTCTATTTTCTTGAATTTGCAGCAAAATTAAGCTATGTCTGATAGCTATCTGCGCAGGAAACATCCCGATTATCTTTCTTTTTCAACGTCTTAACGAACCGATCATCACACGATACTATTACTCGAGCGCACGAAATACTCCCATAGCTTCGTGCCGGGAAATAAAACCAACTCTCTCGAGTTTAATCCTCATTCATTTGAAATCATTGCCATACATAGTTTTCATAGCCCTGTACTTGTCTGTGTTGCTCCAAGGTCACGCCTGCAGTGGCTATAAGATTACCATGGGCGATAAGACCTTTCTCGGCAGCAACGAAGACGCCTGGAGAACGACACCTCATATCTGGTTTGAAGAAGCGAAATTGGTTGGCACGTATGGTGCAGCATTCACGGGTTCGCGCTATGACGGTGAAAACGGATACGCACCACAATCCGGAATGAACGAAATGGGCCTCGCATTTGAAAGGCTCGCATCCTATCATCCCAAACAAGATGCGTTTGAGAACCGTGAAAAAATTACCAATCCGACAAAGTACTTAAAGGACATTCTGCACTCGTGCGCTTCGGTTGAGGAGGTGCAGGCGTATATCAGTCGGTTCGACCACAGTTATTTTATCGAAGACGTTTTTATCTACGTTGACAAATCCGGAAAGTACCTCGTTGTAGAGCCTTACACACTTACAATTGGAAACAAACCTTCGTATGTCGTTTCCAACTTTTGTCCGTCGATCACTTCATCTGAAAAGGCAACTACACTGGACAGATACAGAAACGGAGTAGAATTTCTGAATAATGGAATCGACACAACGATCGCTTTCTGCACATCGTTATCCGACGCCATGCACGTTTGCCGCAAGAAAATTGGTGATGGCACATTGCTATCCTCCGTTTGGGACTTACGGGACGGAAAAGTGAATTTATTTTTTTACCACAACTATGATACAACGGTGCAATTCAATTTGAAAGATGAATTGAAAAAGGGCGATCATAGCATTGCTATTGAAAAGCTATTCCCGCCAAATCCTGAATTTGAGCAACTCAGTTATTTTCAAACCACCAAAAACAACAATTGGATTGCAGTATCCATTTTGGGATCAGCCGCAATCTTTTTGTTCTCTTCTGTCTTCTTCCTCATTCAATATTTTCGAGCGAAGAAGAATCAGAAGTACGCACTGCTGAAGCTCATGCTCTTCCCCATTGGGCTCGTACTATTCTACTACATGTATGTCTTGAGCAGCAACCTTGCTGTTTTCTATTTCCCGGCGCCGTATCAATCCCCCACAAACGCATTTATTAGTCTGGCCTCCTACATTCCATTGTTGTTATTGTTGCTAATTCTCCCTCTGCTTATTCTGAATTACCGCATATACAAGGAGCATTGCTGGAGTGGATTCGCTTCAGCACTATTTACAATCAATAATCTTATATGCATCGGTTTGATTGGGTTATTTCAGTACTGGCAATTTTTCGATGTTTTCAATTGACAATAAAGAGGCACCTACCGAACCTTGCTGTGCGGGCGAACTTTTCATTTGACCTTTTAAACAAAACACGCCTACCATTGTTTGTACAATCATAATTCCATCTGAAATGAGCGGTCAATCCATTCTTTGCTTGCTGATGCTAACAGTTAGTAGTCTGATTGTTTCAGCCCAAAACCAAAACAACTTTTGGGTGTACGGTTACCAAGCCGGAATTAACTTCAATACCACTCCCCCATCGTATCAAGGTGGATTTTCCATACTGGCATCGGAAGGTGCTGCGAGTGTTGCTGATCCAATTACAGGCGAGTTGCTTTTTTATACCGACGGAGTTACGGTGTGGAATGCCAGCAACAATCCCATGCCCAATGGCACGGGACTACTCGGAAGTTCGAGCGGAGAACTCTCCTCTACCACAGCCGCTGTGATTTGTGAGAAGCCGGGCTCTCCCAGCCAGTATTACCTGATAACTGTTGATGAGCAGTTTTCAAACGGTGGTGTGCGCTACAACGTGGTCGACATGACGCTCAACGGTGGCTTGGGCGATATCGTTGCCGGTCAGAAAAACATTCCCATCTTCGCTACCACATCGGAGAAACTGTGCATCGTTCCCAACGCACAAGGAAACGGCTTTTGGTTGCTCACGCATGATCTACCGGGCGAAACATTTTACGCGTTTTCAATAACGGCCTCGGGCATTAATACAACACCCGTCGTTTCCACGCTGGGTGGGACACATGGCAACGGCGCAGGATTCATGAAAGGAAGCCCGCAATTCGACCGTATCGCTATTGCCAATATCTTCTTCCAAGACGCCGAGGTATTTGATTTCGACAACAATACGGGAACGCTGAGCAATCCGATTATCCTGAACCTTACGGGCTTCGGAGCCGCAGGTGGAGCTTATGGCATCGAGTTCTCGTGCAGCGGCAATTTGCTCTATGTTTCCGACGGCTCCAACCTGTTCCAATACGACCTTACGCTAGGCAATGCGGCCGCGATCATGGCGGGCGCCTACCCTGTGCTTTCGAACTCTTTCTCGTGCTATGGCCTTCAGCTGGGTCCCGATCGCAAGATCTACGTCAGCAACGGAGCACTGGATGTCATCAACGATCCTGACGTTCCCGGAGCCGGATGCAATTATCAGCAGAACGCTATACCCAATCAAGAAACGGGCGGCGGCTGGGGCCTTCCGCAGTGGGTATACCGCGTGGGCGACACTCCGCTGGTATGCGCTGCATGTGAACCTGAAACTGCGCAACTTACAGTAAACGCTTGCGGATCGTACACCCTACCCGACGGTTCGCAAACAAGCACCTCGGGAGTCTACTCATTCACCCTGCAAAACGCAGGCGGTTGCGACAGCACGGTGACACTCACGCTCAACATCAATTCAGCGCCGCAAATCAGTATCGCACAAAGTGCCATAGGATGCGGAAGCCAAGTAGCATTCACAATTTCTGCTTCCGGTAGCAGTCCCTTCCAATACGCCATCCCAGCAGAAAACCTTTCGAACAGCAACGGCAATTTCACCCTTGGATTTGGCGACTTCGAGCTTTTCGTAACAGATAGTGATGGATGCACCACGACTGCGACGCTCAGCAACTCGACCTCCTCCAACTGCCCGGCCGATTTCGATCAGGACTTAGTCGTTGGGGTTACCGACTTGCAACAATTCAACGCTGCCTATGGCTGCACCGGCAATTGCTGTCCGTATGACCTCAACAGCGACGGCGCGGTGAGTGTTGCAGACTTACTGAGCTTTATTACGGCGTTTGGGATGATGTGCGATTGAGGCGCGACTACTTCATAGGAGTATAACCTCTTAGATTATCCGCAACCGATTGGGCGATGATTTCATAGAGTTCTTGCATCATTTCCTCTTCTGTCTTCAATCCAACCGCAGCATAAACTCCTTGTTGCGCTCTTCCCGCTTCCTGACCTTTGATGGTGTCGATACCGTCCTTTACTAAATCAATCACAGAATCAATTACCCCCCCTGAAAACCTAGATTCAACGGTATAGAAAACCCCGGTGCTTGTAACTTCTCGTGGTCCTTTAGCGGATGGAAAATTTCTGGACATTTCAATCTTACCACTTTCAACGTGCATGAGCTTATAGACGAAATCCATGCTCAGAGTCGAGGTCCTTTCGATCTTGAAACAAACCATGCTATCGTCGACTCTCCCACTAGTTGGAACCTCTTTGCATGAGCAAGGCTTCTTCGTTTCACGAGTCTCGTCCGAAGGTTTATACAGATAATTCGAGGCTTTACCCATCAACACATATTGGGCTGAAACAAACATGCCAGCCTGTGGTGATTGGTCGCCCTGCTCATAGGTAGGTTCCATCGTTCTTCGCAACTCCGCTTCCAGGGGTTTGAGCGACTCCTCCCCTGCGTATATCGTAATGAAAGGATCTTCACTTATGGAGGATTCGATTACATCGAACAGCTTGGCAACATCCATTTCGTTGTTATCCGCGGCTGTCTCAACATATCGAAATGTCAAATTGTAACCACCATTCTCTTCACATGCCAGCAAATAATCCTCTGCGCTGTCATCATCTCCCTTCAGTTTAAAATCCGGATCCTCATCAACAATTTCCTGAAAAATTTCGTGCGCCTCTCGCCATTTGCTTCTTGCGAAAAGGCGCTCACCCTCTTTGAACTTAGGAGCGAGTTCACAAATCAACAAGGCCATACGGACGTTTCGCGTATTTTCATTTACCTCATCGCCGGCCAAAGAAAGATACTTCTCGCATAATTCCTTGGCTGTTCCAAAATTGCCCTGATTCATTTCCTGGAGCGCCTGCGATGCCAGAGAAGAGCCATAGCTGCTCTTCCAATTCATATAGGAATTTGACAAACACGCAGTATTCAATTTCTCCGAAACATGCTGACGAGAATAATCCGATGCTTCATTGTAGGCCGTGCGCGCCCCTTCAAAATTACTTACCATGCACAGGCTGTCTACTCGAGAACATTTCTGAAAAAGGATAACCTGAGCCATTCGCGCAGCCGCTAACCTGGCTTCATAATGGTTCTTTAACTCGTACAAATAATGATACACTTTGTAAGCAGCCTCATACTGCCTGCTCTGCTCCAACGAATGTCCCATCTTCATCTGTTTCCTCGAATAACAGGAAACAACGGTGAGAGAAATCAAAATCAAAAGCATGAGTCGGCTTACAAACGAATGCAGGCTTGATGTTCGACTCGGGACAGCTTTCATAGTCACAAAAATAAGAACTGTTAAAGTTCGTAGGATAGCTATCCACCGCGCCCCAGCGGGGCGACATCTCACTAACACACTGCGACACATCAATAGGGACCAAGCCCCAGCGGGGCGGCACCATAATCCTCAAAAATATACTCAGGTAAAAAGTCAATATTATGTGCTTTCAAAAAGGCAACATATTCCTCTCGAAACGTCGTCTTTCGATGATGTTCCTCTTGACGCATTATATAATTAGCCACCCGCTTCACTTGCGACTTACTCACCGAAAAAGCGCCATAACCGGATTGCCACTCAAACCTACCCGACACAAGGCCTTGCTCGTTGATCCATCGCGACGCATTGGCCTTAATGTCACGAACGATATCAGATGGTGAACAATCGGGCCGGAGACCAAGCAGTATATGCACATGATCAGCGACTCCGTTGATGACCATCAACTTCTGGTTTTTGTTGGTGACAATGCCGGTGATGTACTTATACAGTTCCGGACGCCAGGATGGAGCCATGAGGTTGGATCGGTGCTTTACGACACAGACCACGTGGATGTAGAGTTGGGTGTAAGTGTTGGCCATGTGGGGACTGGTGTTAGTGAGATATCGCCCCTTTGGGGCTGGGCTAGGTTCATGATCGCAGCCTTGTTAGCGATATGGCGCCCCTACGGGGCTAAGCGCTGGGTGATGCTGTCTGGGGGTAGTAAGATATCGCCCCTACGGGGCTTGACTGGCATGCGTATCGCAGGCGTGTTATCGACCTTTCGCCCCTACGGGGCTATGCGCTAGGTGATGCTGTCTGGGGGTAGTAAGATATCGCCCCTACGGGGCTTGGCTGGCATACGTGTCGCAGGCGTGTTATCGACCTTTCGCCCCTACGGGGCTATGCTAACTCGGAGGTCGCAGAATGGTTACGAAAACTTCATCAATGATTAGGTAGTTACTTCGTTTTAAAAGCATGGAAATGCCCAAGAAACGCAGCGCGAAATGCTTAACTAAGTGCACAATAAACGATGCTTCCTGCTGTCCTTTCATTTTGCCTGTATTTGATTGCAAACATGATAGCGCGAAGAAGAAAGTACTATTCCTGCATGGAATAGTTTATTGGAATAATATAATTGAAACTGAAGCGACGATCTAGAACATCCCTTCATAGCAGCTAGATACCACATCCATAGTTATGAAGTAACAGATTCTACCGTCAATCGATTTTCATAACTACTAAGGAGAAACAACGGAATCAATACGCCCGTGCAAACAACACCCTCTGCTTCGATGGCTTGCCTGACACCATGCACACACCTTCTTCTTCGCCCATGCCAAAAGGTATGCAGCGAATAGTAGCCTTGGTTTCGTCCTTCACGCGCTCCTCGGTTTCTTTAGTACCATCCCAATGTGCGAGGAAGAATCCTCCCTTCTCATCGAGCTGCTTCTTGAAGTCCTCGTATGAATCGACGCGGGTAATGTGCTCTTCACGGTAGCCCATGGCTTGCGCAAACAAGTTGTCTTGGATATCGATCATGAGTTGTTGAATGCGGTCGGCAATGCCTTCGAATGGAACGGTTTCCTTCGTGCCGTTATCACGACGCGCAATCTCCACCGTGCCGTTTTCGAGGTCCTTGGGCCCCATCGCCAAACGCACAGGCACACCCTTCAACTCGTATTCTGCGAACTTCCAACCACTACGCTTGGTATCGTCGTCATCGAACTTCACACTTATCCCTCGGCTCTTCAATTCGTGA
>JBILIX010000109.1:0-6541 GCA_044368835.1 Flavobacteriales bacterium
AATTGGTAAATGAAATTCTTGTGGCATTCGCCGAAATGACTCAAAAATACGGACCCGATACACACGTTGCAGTGCGAAGCAGTGCAACCGCTGAAGACTTGGCCGACGCCAGTTTTGCAGGGCAATATGAGTCCTACTTAAATGTGCATGGCAAGGAAGAACTACTTAGCGCGGTGAAAAAATGCTACGCTTCGCTTTTCAACGCTCGCGCCCTCAAGTACAGAATCGACAGGGGATTTACATTGGAAGATGCGCAATTGTCGGTGGGAGTGCAGGTGATGATTCGAGCCGATTTGGCATCTTCGGGTGTTTGTTTTACGGTTGACCCTGACACCGGATTCCGAGATGTGGTGGTTATCACAGGGGCGTGGGGTTTGGGCGATAATATTGTACAGGGAAAAGTGGAGCCCGATGAATTCCATGTCTTCAAGCCTTCTATTCTGATTGGTAAGAAGGGTATTATTCAAAAAAAATTAGGCGCAAAGGCGCTCACATTGGGCTATGCATACGTGGGTGTAGGTGTAGAAAATCGACCGACACCTCTCAGCAGACAAAAGTCGTGGGTACTGACCGATGAAGAAGTTGAAAGGTTGGCAACGTGGTGCATGCGCATTGAGCAACATTATGGAAGGGCCATGGATATTGAGTGGGCGAAGGATGGGTTTACCAACGAACTATATATTGTACAGGCGCGCCCTGAAACAGTGCATGCCAATGCGAATCGACTGGAATTGCGGGCGTATGAGTTGCACCCCGATTGCCATGCCGTGGTGCAAGGTGAGGCCGTGGGCATGCATGTGGCGGTAGGAAGGGCCCGTGTGTTGCATTCACTGAGTGAGGCCGGGAGAATAGAAGAGGGCGATGTTATTGTTGCCGAAACAACCAATCCGGATTGGGATGTCGTAATGAAAAGAGCTTCTGCCATTGTTACCAATCACGGCGGGCGCACGAGTCACGCAGCGATTGTTGCGCGCGAACTGGGAATAGCGGCTCTTGTAGGCGCTGAGCGTGCTACCGAGTTAATCAGCGATGGCGAATGGATTACGGTCGATTGCTCGAAGGGTAAGATTGGCAGTGTTTATAGTGGCCAAGTTCCATTCAAAGAGATAGTACACAAGCTCGATAAAATTCCGGCTACGAAGACGGCGCCCATGTTGGTGCTTTCTGATCCCCATAAAGCCTATGAATGGTCATTTTATCCCAACCAAGGAGTAGGATTAATGCGCCTAGAATTCTTGATTGCTGATGTCATTCGGGTTCATCCCATGGCTTGTGTGCGCTTCGAAGAGTTGGGAAATCCGGAAGATCGCGCGCTCATTAATGTGCTCACCGAAGGATACCCCGACAAGGCTTCCTACTTTATAGACCGTTTGTCGCAAGGCATTGCTACCATGGCAGCTGCTTTTTACCCCAAAGATGTGATAGTCCGTTTCAGCGACTTTAAGTCAAACGAGTATAGTGCTTTGTTGGGAGGTCGGTCATTTGAAGATCATGAAGAAAATCCGATGATTGGTTTTCGCGGGGCTTCGCGCTATTATCATGAGCGATACAGAGAGGGATTTGCCTTAGAATGCAAAGCCATCGATAGGGTGAGGCGAAGCATGGGGCTTACCAATGTGAAAGTGATGATTCCATTTTGCAGAACCGTACATGAATTGGAGTTGGTTATACAGGAAATGGCGAAGTATGATTTGGTTCGAGGTGAGTATGGTTTGCACGTGTATATGATGGTGGAATTGCCAAGTAATGTAATAGAGGCCGAAGCGTATGCTGCTTTGGTCGATGGGTTTTCTATCGGCTCCAATGACCTTACACAGCTCACCTTGGGTATCGATCGCGATTCTTCTACAATTGCTCCTCTGTTTGATGAGTCGAACAATTCGGTGAAGTGGATGATTGCGCATACCATTGAGGCAGCGCACATCGCGGGTATTAAGGTCGGCCTCTGTGGGCAGGCACCCAGCGATAATCCCGCTTTTACTTCCTTCCTGGTTGAATGCGGAATTGATAGTATATCGTTCAACCCGGATGCGCTCATTCATGGTATTGAAAGCATACACAATGCTGAAGTGGAAATCAAATTAACTAAAACAGAATTGGCATGAGAAAATTAGAAAACAGAATCGCCGTTGTAACTGGCGCGTCATCGGGAATCGGAAAATCCATTGCGTTTGCGTTTGCAAGGGAAGGTGCAACGGTGGTGGTGCTGGATCTAAATAACGCCGGAATAGCGGAAGTGGTAGAGGCAATCGTGTCGGAAGGAAATCTGGCTTGGGGTGAAGTGTGCGATGTGGGTCAAGCCTTCGATGTTAAACAAGCATTAGCAAGGATACTGTCTGAAGTGGGCGGCATAGATATTTTGGTGAACAACGCCGGAATCATGGATGATTTTATTCCTGCGGCGGAACTGGAGATTCAGCAATGGCATCATGTTCTGAATGTCAATCTGCATGGGACGTTTTATCTCTGTCACGAGGTATTACCCGGAATGCTTGAACGCGGGAAGGGAGTTATATTGAATATTTCATCCATTGGTGGCGTGCAGGGTGGTAGAGCCGGCGCAGCATACACGACTTCAAAGCATGGTGTAGTTGGGCTCACAAAAAACATTGCCTTTATGTATGCCAACAAAGGCATTCGGTGCAATGCAATTGCTCCGGGTGGAGTTAAGACCAACATCATAGCGCACATGCGGCCGAATGCACTAGGCTACGACCGCGCGATCAGCGGCAGTGCCAACATGTCGCGTGTTGCCGATCCCGATGAAATTGCTGCAGCAGCCCTTTTTCTTGTGAGCGATGATGCGTCGTTCGTCAACGGGGAAGTGCTGGTGGCGGATGGGGGGTGGACTGCTTATTAGGGGCGAGGTGCGAAGTGCAAAGTGCGATGTGCGATGTGCGATGTGCGATGTGCGATGTGCGATGTGCGATGTGCGATGTGCGAGTGGCATAAGTTATATGAATATAGAATAGGGATTCACGAATTGCCATTGTTGTTTTGCCCTAAAATTCTATGACCATGGAAAGAAATTTAGCTGGCACATTGCAAGACAAAGCGTTTAGGTTTGGTGTAGAAAGTTATCGTGTTTGCAGTGCCATTATTAAGGGTAAAAACGAGTGGATTCTAACTCGTCAATTGATTCGATCGGCGACTGCTGTTGGGGCGCTAATAGCGGAGTCAGAGCATGCGCAGAGCAAATTGGATTTTATTAATAAAAGGTCAATTGCCCGAAAGGAATGCAATGAGTCGGCTTATTGGATAGCTATGATGCTTCAATTAGATTTAATGGATTGCTCAAACGCTCAGCATTTAAATGAGCAAGCCGATGAGTTGATGCGAATCCTAACATCCGGTATCAAAACGGCTAAAAGAAATCTTGAACAATCAAAAAAACCTCAAATAGCCCCCTTGCCCTTCGCCCTTCGCCCTTGCCCTTCGCCCTTCGCCCTTCGCACCTCGCCCCTCGCCCCTCGCCCCTCGCACCTCACACCACTTCCAACCTAAACCCCACCCCATGTACATTCACAATCGCAATGCGGGGGTCCTCGCTGAGGTATTTACGTAGCTTGGTGATAAACACATCCATACTGCGGCCCACGAAGTAGCTGTCGTCGCCCCAAACCATGTTGGCAATGATTTCGCGCTCGATTACTTGGCCTATATGCGCGGAAAGTATCTTCAGAAGATCTGCTTCTTTCTTCGTCAGCTTTATGCGCTTGCCTTCAATGGTGAGTTCGAAATTGGATGCATTGAATGCGTAATTGCCAATGGTGGAGATGTTCTTTTCGCTAATCTCTTCCTTGAATTTCGGGTTGCGTTTGAGGATCGCTTTTATTCGAAGAATCAATTCCTCGGCGCTGAATGGTTTTGTAATGTAGTCGTCGGCACCGAGGCGAAGTCCTTTGATTTTATCTTCTGTCATTTCCCTTGCGGTTAGGAAAATAATCGGAATCTCGCTATTGACTTTGCGGATGTCTTCAGCCAGCGAAAAGCCGTCTTTCTTTGGCATCATGATGTCGAGCAAGCACAAGTCGTATGACTCTTTGTTGAACTGCATCAGCCCTTCCTTGCCGTCTTTACACAGGTGCACTTTAAAGCCTTCGGCCTTTAAAATGTCTTGCACCACAAACCCGAGATTGGTGTCGTCTTCCACCAATAATATCATTGCACTGTGTGATGTGTTTTCCATGCTATATCGTTTTAAACTCAATGATGAATGTGCTGCCTTTATTTGGCTCGCTGGTGAGGTTAATCTTTCCTTTATGCGCCTCCACAATCGTTTTCACATAAAAAAGACCAAGCCCATACCCGCGCACAGAGTGCAAGTTGCCGGTCGGAACGCGGTAGAATTTTTCGAAAATCATTTTTTGATTCGCTCTTTCGATGCCTATACCATTGTCTTCAAATTCAATACGCAACCATCCTGATTTCCATGTGGTGCGTATTTGAATATGCGGTGTTATTGCGGTGTATTTTACAGCGTTGTCGATGAGGTTGTATACCACGTTTGTGATATGCACCGAATCGCCCTTGATGTGGAAGTGCTGCGCTTGAAATGTGGTTGTAATGCTGCCATCATCGTCCTGTAACTGCATTCGAAACGTTTGCGCGGCACTCTGGAGTAGCGCATGAAAATCGATTTCCTGGTTTTGCAGTGCAACCTTTTTCGGACTCAACGAAGCTATTTGAAGCACTCGCTCAACCTGACTTTTCAAGCGGCTGTTTTCATTCTTGATAATGTCTACATAACTGCGCACACGTTCGGTGTCGGCATTGGATAGGGCGCCTTGAATGGCATCGGCTGAAAGTCCAATGGTGGAAATCGGTGTCTTCAGCTCATGCGTCATGTTGTTGACGAAGTCGGTTCTTATCTCCGATAATCGTTTTTGCTTGAGCATTACGTGCACCGTGTAACTGAAGAAAATGATAATCAACAAAATCACAATACTCGAATACATCCAAAAGTCGAGTTGCTGCAATATGAAGGAGGACTTGTTTGGAAAGACAACTCCGAAGTAGTGTCCATCGGGTTCGAAATTTTCGATCTTGTGTATTTGCTTTGCTTGTGTGCGTTCGATGCCCGGCTTGAAAGAGATTTTACTTCCGAAAACGATGGAGTCGTTGAAACAGTCGTAGATGCCGTATTCAAAGTCTTCAAGTAACTGTGAACGTTGAAATTCCGCTTTTAAGAGATTCTCAAGCAAATAGGGTTGCGGAGTGTCGTTGATGTTGGCAATGAAATAATTGTTGGAGACTTGCCTCACGGGCTCCGTTGCTGCCGAGTCGCGGTTCATGATGCGGATGGTTTGCACCACTTCACTGATGGCTACAAAGGCTCTTCGGTTGAATTGCTCTTCCTGCAACGCATAGGCTTTGCGCACCCAAAATACTTGGCCGGCGATGACGATGCCCAATGAAATGATGGCAAGTGCAATAACAATGATGATGGTTCTTCTGCTCATGGAGTTTGAATGCGGTGAAAGTACTTTTTTTTTCTAACCGCAAAGTCGCAAAGAATGCAAAGAGATTTTTTCTTTGCGCTCTCTGCGCCTTTGCGGTTCAACAATCATTCATCTTAGATTTGCCTCAAACATCAACCCCATGAAAGCATATGTATTCCCAGGCCAGGGCTCTCAGTTTCCGGGCATGGCTCAAGACTTATACAACAGCTCAGCAAGCGCGAAAGCCATGCTCGAGCAGGCCAACGATATACTTGGTTTTCGTATTACCGATACCATGTTTAGCGGCAGCGAAGAAGACCTGAAGCAAACACGTGTTACACAACCTGCCATCTTCTTGCACAGCGTTGTGCTCGCTTCGTGTCTAGGTGATTCGTTTCGACCCGATATGGTAGCAGGTCACAGCTTGGGTGAATTCTCGGCACTTGTGGCCAACAAGACACTCGCGTTTGAAGATGCCCTGCGCCTCGTGTATGCGCGTGCTATGGCTATGCAGAAGGCTTGCGAACAAAACCCATCGACGATGGCCGCTATTCTCGGTCTTGAAGATGATGTGGTGGAGCGCATTTGCGGCGAAACCGCCGGAGTAGTGGTTGCTGCCAATTACAACTGTCCGGGGCAGTTGGTTATTTCGGGCGAAAACGCAGCCATCGATGCAGCCTGTGCGGCCCTTACTGCAGCCGGTGCCAAGCGTGCGTTGAAGTTGCCGGTGGGCGGTGCCTTCCACAGTCCGCTGATGGAGCCAGCTCGCGTAGAGCTCGAGGCAGCCATACAAGCCACCACGTTTGCAACACCGATTTGTGCCGTGTATCAAAACGTAACGGCATCCGCCGTGAGCTACCCCGAGCAAATCAAGATGAACCTCGTGAAGCAGCTCACCGCCCCGGTGCGCTGGACGCAAACCATGCAGCAAATGATTGCCGATGGATGTACTGAAGTCATCGAAGTAGGCCCCGGCAAAGTGCTGCAAGGACTGTTTAAAAAAGTAAGCCGTGATTTGCCGACGGCAAGCGCTGAGCTCAATGGCGAATGATAAGTGGCGAATGACTAGTGGCGAGTGGCGAGTGACTGTGAGGCGCCAC